>DATLQY010000355.1:0-7724 GCA_035534975.1 Pirellulales bacterium | reverse complement strand
GCTCGACGCCAGCGCCTCGTCGTGTTTGGCGTAGTCCAAGAGCGCCGCCATTTCCTCCGCGTCGAACAGCCTTCGCGACAACAGGAAGCCGTCCCGCTCGAAGGAAGCCAGTTCGACGGCGGGCAACGAATTGGTGGGCATGATGAAGATTTTAGCGGACCATTGGTCAATCCTCAATCACCTTACACAGCCGCTAAGCAGCGACAGATGTGCCTCATGATTGTGCAAGGGCATCTATTAGCCTCGATCGCTTATGAACACAATCTGTTTGCCGTCGGGCGACCATACCCCGTCGCTGTTGCGGTTGCCGAATTGCCCGGGCACTGGAACAGGCTTGCCGTCGGCGTCCAAATCGAGGATTTGAAGCTGTTGCATCCCGTTTTCGTGAATGCGGAACAGGAGCTTCCTGCCGCGAGGCGACCAATCGGGGTGCCAGCCGACACGGCTCCGGCAGACGACGCTCGGGTTGGCGCCGGCCCGGGCGTCGACCACCGCTACCTCGCCTTCCGAGTCCGTCGAACTAGCGCGCACGGGACCGCCTTTGTAACCGATGAACACCAGTTGGTTGGAGTCGGGCGAAAAAGCGGCGCCGATGACCTGGTCGTAGCCGCGATCCAGAACGCGAACCTGCTCGAGCGAGACCGTGTCGTACACGTAAAGGCTCGGAAACCCCTCGTGGCCGCTGGAAAAAACGAGCTTTTCGCCGTCGGGCGACCAGCGCGGACGCGCCCCCTCGCAGATCCATTCGCGGCTCTTGCCGTCGGCGTTCATGACCCAAATGCCCGGCCTGGCGCCCGAGGTGTTGTTCTGCACCATGAGAAAGGCAATCTGCTGGTCGTCGGGCGAGAAGCTAGGGGTATTGCCCGGCCCAATGTCCTGCGGCTTCTCCTCGCCCAAAGTATGCACGAAAATGTGCGAAGCGTCGAAACCCTGCCGGCCGCCGTCATAGGCGATTCTCTTGCCATCGTGCAACCAGACAGGCGAGCCGAATAACGACCGCTCGTCGCGGTTGACTTTCTTCACGTCGCTGCCGTCGGCGTCCATCACGTAGACGGCCCAGGGACCTTGCCCAAAGGCCGTCGTCGCCGCGAGAGCCAACTCAACCGCCGCGATCGCCAAAAACCATCCGGAGTGCCGCGGAACGAGATCGCGTTTCATGAGTCGCCTCCGTTGGTTTGCAAGCCGGCGGCCTGGCCGTTTATTGCTGCGGAATGACAATCAGCGGCGATCCCATCACAAAGGCCAGTGCATGGCACACGATGGCCGCCGCGAAGGAAATGGAGAAGATCAGCATCACGTTTCGCATCCCCCACTTATCCGCATTTTGCCAACCGACAAACAGCGCGATGATGGTACCGATACCACAACACAAACAAACGATCGTCACGACTCCGAGCCCCGTCTGGCCGTTTTGAAACATCTTGACGACGACCATGATGAAGCAGACAAGCACGACCAAACTGAACAAGCCGCCTAGCAGATAAAAAACCGTTCCCATCGTATTCCTCCGAATTGCGTGGTACGAATAATGTCCTTCGCCTCGCCGCGCGAACTGTTCAAGTCAAACGACGTGCCCCGACACTGGCGGGATTTTAGGCTTCGGCGGATGGAATCGCAACTATCGAAGGTGTTTTTTGGCGGTGGCTAGCTACCGTGCCCAACGATATACTCGAACGCGACCGATTGAAGTATCCGTTTGGAGCTATGCCATGAAAGCCGCGTACATCAACCAGGTCGGGCCGCCCGACTCGATCACCTATGGCGATTTGCCCGCGCCCGAACCGACCGGCTCGCAGGTGCTGGTGCGGGTCAAGGCCGTGGCCGTCAACCCGATCGACACGTACATCCGCTCCGGCGCGGTGAAAATGCAGCTTCCCCTGCCGTTCGTCGTCGGTTGCGACCTGGCGGGCGTCGTCGAGCGCTGCGGACCCGATGCCAGGCGTTTCAAGCCCGGGGTGAGAGTTTGGGGCAGCAACCAGGGCCTGATGGGGCGACAGGGGACTTTTGCCGAATTTGCCGCGGTCGATGACGCCTGGCTTTACCCGACGCCCGACAACGTGAGCGACCAGACGGCCGCCGCGATCGCGCTGGTCGGGATCACGTCTCACCTGGGACTGATCCGTCGTGCCCGTCCGGTCGCCGGCGAAACGCTGTTCGTCAACGGCGGAACGGGCGGAGTGGGCTCCACCGTGGTGCAAATGGCCAAGGCGCTTGGCGCCAAGGTGATCGCCACGGCCGGTTCGGCGGAGAAGGTCGCTGCCTGCCTGGCGTTGGGCGCCGACCGCGCCGTAAACTACAAAACCGACGATGTCGACGCGGCGATCCGCGAGTTCGCGCCCTTGGGCGTGAATGTCTGGTGGGAGACGTTACGGGAGCCGAACTTCGAGCGAGTCGCGCCGCTCTTGGCGATGCGCGGTCGAATGGTACTGATGGCAGGCCGGGAAGCACGGCCGGTGTTTCCCGTCGGACCGTTCTACGTCAAGGATTGCTCGTTGCATGGCTTCGCCATGTTCAATGCCTCGCCCGACGAGCAAAGGGCCGCCGCCGTCGACATCAACCGCTGGCTGGCCAGCGGGCAGCTCAAGCCCAAAATCGACCGCGTCTTGCCGCTGGCCAAAGCCGCCGAGGCCCATCGGCTGCAAGAAGCAAACACGTTGCACCAAGCGGGCACGCTGGCGGGCAAGATCGTCTTGGAACATGCCTGATTTTCCTCTTCATTCGCCGCTCAAGCTGGCGGTGCTGATCTCAGGCGGCGGCACGACGCTCAAGAACTTGATCGCGCAGATTGCCGCCGCGCGTCTCGATGCGCGGATCGAGCTGGTCGTCTCGAGCAACCCGGCGGCCGGAGGACTGGAATTCGCCCGTGCGGCCGGCATCCCGATCGCGGTCATCGAGCAACAAAGCTTCGAGTCAGTGGCCGACTACAGCCAGGCCGTGTTCGACGTTTGCCGTGCCGCCGCGCCCGACGTGCTCGTGATGGCCGGCTTCCTGAAGTTCGTCGTCATTCCCGCCGACTTCGAGTGGCGAGTGGTCAATATCCACCCCGCGATCATTCCGGCCTTTTGCGGCAGGGGCTTTTATGGTCGTCGTGTCCACCAGGCGGTGCTCGAATATGGCGCCAAGCTCTCCGGCTGCACGGTCCATTTCGTCGACAACCAGTACGACCACGGTCCGATCATTTTGCAGCGGGTGGTGCCGGTTCTCGACGGCGACACACCCGATACGCTCGCCGCGCGCGTTTTCGAATCCGAGTGCGAGGCCTACCCTGAGGCCTTGCGATGGATCGCTTCGGGCCGGCTGCGCGCCGTGGGACGGAGAGTGGTGAAGGGGTGAGTGGTGAGTGGTCGAATTCACTCCTCACCTCCTCATCCCCTCACCTCCTTATCGCCTCATCCCCTTATCCCCTTATCCCCTCATCTCCTCATCCTCTCACTTCGCCCGCGTCAATCTCCGCGCGCGTGGGCAACGACGGCTGTGCGCCGCGGCGGGTGACGGCAATAGCGGCGGCGCAATTCGCCCAACGAGCGGCCTCGGCCAGCGAGCGCCCTTCCGACACTGCGACGGCCAAGGCGCCGTTGAAGGCGTCGCCCGCCGCCGTGGCGTCGATGGCCCGCACGGGCTGGCCGGGAACGGTGATGAAGTCGTGCTCGTCGACCACCAGGCAGCCGGCCGGTCCCAGCGTGATCACGCACTTCGCAAAGCCAAGTGTACGCAGCCGCCGGGCATCTTGCGCCGGGTCGGCCGCCGCAGGCACGGTTTCGAGGGCCACCCGGCCGGCGAGCAAGGCGGCTTCGCCTTCGTTGGGCGTGAGGACGTCGACCCAGCGGGCCAAACCTCCGAAGCCCAGGTCTCCGCTGGCCGACTCGCCGCGACCCAGCGCGGCGTCGGCCGGGGCGGGATTGAGGATCGTGATCAGCCCCGCTTCCCTCGCGCGCCGCAAGGCCCGTTCGACGGTCGCCAGCGGCGACTCGAGGTTCGTGAGGAAAACGGCGGCGGAACGGAACACTTCGTCGGGCACGGCGTCGACGTCGGCGCCCGTCAGATGGCGATTCGCGCCGGAGGCGACGCTGATCAGGTTCTCGCCGCGCTCATCGACCATGATCAGGGCCACGCCGGTGGCCTGACCCGGCTCGGTGCGAATGTAGCTCGTGAGCAGGTTCTCGCGCCGGAAGCCCTCGAGCATTTGCCGGCCGTAATCGTCATCGCCGACGGCGGCGATCAAGACCACCGGCTCGCGCGCGGCGCGGGCGGCGGCCACGGCCTGGTTCGCACCCTTGCCGCCCGCTGCCTGAAAGAATTCGCCTCCCAGCACCGTCTCGCCGGGCCGCGGCAGGCATGGGCCACGCACGACGAGATCGACGTTGACTGAACCGAGTACGATGATCCGGGGTGCGGTGGAAGCCATCATTAAACAATGAATCGCTCAATGGCTAAGGTGCGAAGATGGGACGATCTCTGTATGGAACACCCTGGGAATGCTACGTTGAACTCGCCGGGACGTCAAAGGGTCGTCCCGCGATCCTCCCCGATCGCGGCAGGCACCGCTGCACCGCCGCGACGAAGGAACCACGGCCGTGGCCGTACAACATTCGCTTCCGCCGCATCCACACCGCGGTGCCCATTGAGCGCCATGATACCCAGCGACGGCAGCGTAACGCCGGTCAGCCTTGTGACGACGTAGCGCGTGCCGTGGGCGCCGGTTTCGCGAATGCCCAGCGCCAAAGCGGCCGAGACGAGCCGCAGCACAAGGCTCGCGCCGAACGCGCAATGATAGTTGATCCACTGGGCGCCGTGCCAATCGAGGCTCCAGTCGCGCGTGGCGGCCAGGGCGGCGCCCGCCGCGATCGACGTGATGCCGCCGATCAGACCCGCGAAGGCCGTGCCGGCGGCAATGAACATCGTGCGGTTCTCGCGCGGAGAGTTCTTGAGCAGGAAGCCGTTGTTGGCGATCGTGATCCCGGAGTTGAGGAAGGCGTCGATCATGAACGGTGGAATCAAGAGCCAAAAGGTCCAAGTCGGATCGCGCGGTACGATCAATAGCGAGATCATCACGATCGACTTGAAGGCCGTGCAGAGAATCAGCACCGGCCGCTGCCCATGCGCGTCGACCAGCGCCCCGAACTTCTGCGAACAAAGCGAACCGCCGACCCAGGAGATGGTCCACAGCAGGAGCACGTGGAACAGGTCCATCCCGACGTAATCGAGCAGGTAAAGACTAATGAACGGCGCCCCGACCATACAGGCCAGGTTCCAGAAGCACGAAAAAAGGATGAAGCTGCGGAAGTCCCGGTGGCGAAACGGGGCCGCCAGGGCCTCACGAAGGCCGGGGCTCGCTTGCCGTTGGAGAGGCGGCTCCTCGACGCCGATGAACAGAAGGATGTCGGTCACGCCCAGCACGACCGCCAGGGCCATCACGATGCCGAACGACGCGCGGATGTCGATACCGCTCTTGAAATAGAGCAGGGCCACCAACATCAGCGAGCCGGCCGCGCTCCACTGGGTCCAGCGATGGCGCAGGCCCCAGAAGCGGCTGAGTCCCTGGTGCGGCAAATAATCGCCCATCCACGAAAGCCACAAGGGCGTGCTGAAATGAAGCAGTGCCTGGTTGGCGGCCGTCAGCGCGACCAGCAGCCAAACCCAAACCAGGCCCGGCATGTCGGGCACCAGCCACGGTCCCAATGCCAAAGGGAGGTAAACCAGCCGCTGGGCGATGGAAACGACGAACCAAAGCGGCTTGCGGCGAACGAAGCGACCGGCGACCAGCGCCGCGACCAGTTGAACGAAGAAGAGCAGAATGGGCAAAGCGCCCAAGATGCCCACGTGCAGCCCGGTACCCCCCATCGCACGTGCGAACTCGACGGACGCCGGCGAAAGCGCCAGTTGCACATGGGCCGTCCCCAGGCAGGCGCCGACGACGATCACTTTTTTTGCATTCTCGAGGTTCAGCACGGCGACAATGCGACTTTCCTATTCTTCCGCGGGAAACGGCCGCCAGCTACTTTTCACGGGACCACAGGCGGCGCAAGGCATGAGTCGGCCGGACTTTACGTAACGCCGCCTGAAACGGCAGGCGATTGTCGGCCGCATCCATGAACGGGCGGAGGATACAGCAAACCGCCGAGCACGCAAAGAGAACTTACGACGATCCCCTTCATTGCTGGGTGGTTGAGAACCTAACCCGCCTTTTCTTCCGCCGCGCTGCGGCGCATGTAGATCGGTACGAGCCGCAAGGCGTCGTCCGATTCGCCGTTGGCGAACCGCACCGCGGCCAATCGCCCCACCGCGGCCGCGGTCGGATACCAGAACGCACTTGCCACACAGGTACGCCCGGCCGGCACACCCTCGGCGAGTTTCGACAAGGCGGGGCCACTGACAAGGCAGCCCACCGGAAGCGATGCCAGCCAGTCGTCGCGATTGACGATTGCCGCCTCGCTGATCGATTCCATCGAACCGGCGGCGCCGCGTCGAAATGTGGCGGCGAACAGCTCGCTGCGCTGGGCGTCCATTGCGACGGCGAGCATCTCACCCGGCACATCGCCGGGAACTTGCGAGGCGACGACCGACAACGTATTCAACCCGATCGCTTTAGCCCCCACGGCGTAAGCAAACGTCTTAGCCGTGGTCACGCCAACGCGCAAACCGGTGAACGATCCAGGCCCAACCGTCACGGCCAGCAACTCGACGTCGCCCGCCTGCCAGCCGCACTGGAACAGCAAATCGCGAATTGCCGGCGCCAGCGAGCGAGCGCTCCGCTGGTCGGGATTCAGTGCCAGCTCGCCCAGGAGCGTATCGCCGGCCAGTGCCGCCACGCTGCCCGACATTCCACTCGTTTCAAGGGCCAAAATTCGCGTTTTTACCATTCGGTCGCTTGTTCTTGTCACGCGAAAGTGGTGGCTGGTGGCAGAGCCTAAGCGTACAACTTGGAATTCCGTTACGAACGTCACGCGGGCCGCCGTTTCCATCCGGCCGCTTCCTCGCCGTCCAAGCGCAACGTCAGGCATTTCGCGCTTCCACCGGCCTTGACGAACTCATCCAAGGGGGTTTCACGCGGCTCGAACCCGCGCCTCTGCAATTCGCGGTGCAACTCCGGGCATTCGGTATTGGTAACCACCGTCCGACCCACCACCACCGCGTTGCAGGCGAATCGCCGCGCTTCATTTTCACAGACGGCAATCAGTTCAGGGACCAACTCCTCTAACACGCGCCGGCCATAATCGTCGAAGGCCGGCGGGTAATAGATCGCCAGTCCTTCGGACAATGGGCAGAAACAGGTGTCGAGGTGGTAGTAATAATCGTCGACCAGTTCCAGCGGAATCACACGAGTACACAGTAGCTCGCCAATCCGTTGGTGCCCTTGCGCGTCGCTACGGATGCGGTAGCCCGCGAAGAGTGTGTCGCCGCAAAACAAGGCGTCGCCGGCGCCCTCGAAAAAGACGTTTCCCGGCGGCTTGCGGACATCAAACCCCTCGGTGGCGAACCAGGCGGCATCGATCGATTCCTCCCCCTGGCGCTGCGGGTGACGAAAATGGGCCATCACGGCCGTCGAGTGGTGGATCAGCGCGGCGTTGGCCGTAAACACCAGGTCGGGTAGGCCCTCGCTCGGCACGAGCGTCGATATCCTGGCCCCGGCGTCCTCCAGCAGCGAGCGCAGGTCGTTCCATTGTCGCTTCGCCGCTTCCGGGTCGCTGGGCCGGCGACGGCTCATCCAGGGATTGATCTCGTAC
>DATLQY010000354.1:0-2823 GCA_035534975.1 Pirellulales bacterium | reverse complement strand
CGCACCATTCAGACACATTGCCATGCACGTCGCACAGTCCCCATTTGTTCGGCTTCCTCTGCGCGACCAGGTGCGCGTGTGCCTCGTTCGGCGCGCTGTTCTCTTCGTGCAAGCCCCACCAGGCGAAATCGCCCAGCCTACGGCTGGCCGTCGTCAGTCCCAGCGTGGGCACGTAATGCCTCCGCCACGGCGCGGGCTCGTGCCTCGGCCACCATTGCGGACCGCGCCCGCATTTCGGAGGCTTCGGCCCTTTCCCGCTCCTCTTGGGCCTGCCGCAGTGCCCGCTCGGTCTCCAGTCGCTGAACGGCCATGCCGCCGAAGAAAGCGGCGGCCAAGAGGATCAGCACGAAAATGGTCTTCAAGCTGTACTGAAAAGGACGGGGCATTGGTACATCCTAGTTCAAGCCGGATTCCGTGGGCGCGCCCCAGCCGGTCAGCATCCCATCGACGAGGGCCGGATGCAAGGCGGCTTGGAGTCACGGACTGCGGGCGTTAGGCCCCGCCGCCTTCGATGCGTCGGTCTTTCTGCCCGACGCGCGCAACGGGCGCCCGGAGGGCAGGGCAGGGCCGGGCTTGGCGCCAGGTAGCAGTGCGGCAGCGGCGCGTTACAATGGGTAGTGCATGCCTTGGTCGTGGCACGGCGCGGTAGGGCATCTCGGCGAAGGAACGGTCATGGGTCCAAAGGCAGGAGCGTTCTCACGTTACCGGCCGCGATTCTTCACGCTGATCGTGTTGTTCATCGTCGCGGTGCCGATCGTGTTCGCCAATTTGTGTCACGATGAAGTGACGCCCCGGCCATGGCCGCCGCCAAATCCGTCGTACGGCTGGCCGTTAATCTGGTATTGGTGCCAATTCACTCCCAGTCCTCCTTTGGGACCTGGCGGCGTGCCCAACCACATGGATCTCGATCTGGTAGGATCGAGCGGGCCTCGGTTGGCTGGCAACGTGGCGATGTGGTTCGTGATGCTGGCCGTTGCAGGGGGCGCTTGCGAATGGCTGCTGCGCCGCTATGAGCGCCGGTTTAGCATTCGCCCGCGACTCGTGACGCTCATCGTGTTGATGGTCGTAGCGGCGCCCTTTTTGCTTGCCAACTTGAGTCAGGACGAAGGACCTCCCAACCCCATTCTTCCGTCGCCCAAAACGTCGTACGGCTGGCCACTGATCTGGCGCTGGTGCAACCGCCAAATTTGGTACGGTCCGCCAACCGAGCTCGACGAGAACTACAGTGCGGCCCGCTTGGCCGGCAATCTCGTGATGTGGCTCATCATGTTAGCTGCCGCGGGGGTTGCTTGCGAATGGCTGCTGCGCCGCTTTCAGCCGCGGTTGCGATGGAGCCTGCGGACGATGCTGGCCGCGGTGGGGCTGCTGGCCGTGCTTTGCGCGTGGTGCGCCGCGCTGCGCGAGCGAGCCAATGTGCAAGACCCTGTCATTTCCGGGTACGAGCAGACTCGTCACGTGAAAGACGTCTATTACTTGTATTTGGAGCGCTGGGGACCGAAATGGCTCGATCTCGTGGGCGCCGACCGATTTCGTCGGCGCATCGTCGGCGCGTTTCTCAATCATCCCGACGACATTGATGGCGAGCTTCTCAAGCGTTTGGGGCGATTGCCCGACTTGCGCTATCTCAAAATTGACGTTAGGAAACCGACGCCCGCGATGGCGGCACTGGGCGGCATACGGCAACTGCGAATGTTGCGCATCGATTGCCGCACTGGCAATGAGCAAACGGCGCATGAGTGCCTTGAGGCCGTTGGAAATTTGACTCAGCTCGAGCGACTCTGCCTGACGACAGGGTTGGAGCTCGCCAGCGGCGACCTGGCGTATCTCCACGGCCTGAAGCATTTGAAATCGCTCACGCTTCGGAGCGGTTGCGACGGCGATGAAACAGCAGAGCACGAATGTCTTGCCGTGGTGGGCGAACTGACGAATCTCGAGCGACTCTGCCTGTCTGGCTGGGGCAGTAGCCCCAACTTGGCGTCCCTGGCCGGCCTGGCCAATCTGCGGGCTCTCGGCTTGCGGTACTATTGGCCCGATTCGACGGCCGACGAAGAAGAGACAGAAAATCTCGTGAGGACGGGCGAGCTACTCCTGCTGACGCACCTGCCGGCGCTATCGCGGCTCGAAACCATCGACTTGGAAGGTTCGGCCGTCGGTGACCACGACCTTGGCCGGCTTGCAGTGCTTCCCCGCTTGAAGTCGCTCAATCTGACCGGGACGTTCGTCACCGCTCTTGGCCTGGCGGAATTGGCGCGCCTGGAATGTCTTGAGGGACTGGCCATTGACAACAAAATCGCGTCGGCGGCGGGGCTTACATCGTTACGCGCGCTGGCGCACCTCAAGGCGTTGCACATCAATTCCCAAGAAACTAATGAAGACTACTCCGAGAATGTGCTGCCGCTTGACAGGGACGGGCAAATGTCCGTTCGAGAGGGCGAAGACGATCGTTGCCGTCAGGCGCTCGAGGCCTTGCGGCAATCGAACCCCGGCATCGTGATCGACAGCGATACCGACGTGTTCGAGGAACGTCGCGCGCCAAAACCTTCGTGGTGCGACGACGCCGTGCTTTATCGGACCTTTTATGGGTGGTAGCCGGCCGCGTTAAGGCACGGCAACGATCCCCTGCCATTCGACGACCCGCACGATCTGGTCGGCCGGCACGTCGCGCACCCGAGAGGGCGCGATTCCACAGCCTACAAGTCGTGATGGTTCGACCGCCCCCTCGCCGGCTTGCCCGGCAAGGAGCGGGAAGTTTGATGGCTAAGCTGCTGCTCCAGATTATCTATCTCAACACACAGCCTCCCGTGGTCCGGGTCCACGCTGCCG
>DATLQY010000353.1:0-2529 GCA_035534975.1 Pirellulales bacterium | reverse complement strand
CACGCTGCCGCAGGCAGCGTGGAGCCGGACCACGGGAGTGTGCGTGTTGAGATTGATAATATGGAGCGATACCTTAGCCATCAAACTTCCCTCTCCTGCCGGGCAAGCCGGCGAGGGGGCGGTCGAACCATCACAACTTGTGTAGAAGAACGATGTTTCCAACCTGCCATAAAAAGCTCGTCTGGCCCCTTGGAAACCTGCCCAATGTTCATGGCGCTGCGGCGTCGATCTGTCGCTCCAGCAATTGCAGTTCCCAGTCGATCGCGGTCACCGGGTCGGGCGGGCGGCACGATGGGCCGTCCGCCTGCAGCACCTGCCGTTCGACTTCTGCGGTCTCACGCCGCGCCTGTTCGAGCTCGCGCTCGAAACCCTTCCATTCGGCGAGGCCGAGGGGTACCGTCCCTTCTACGATGCCGGACGGTGCCGACTGCCGCTCGTTCGACAGGCCCTCAGCGTTGCTCAGCGGGCCGTTCCCCTTCCAGCGCCAGAAACCCGCGAGACCCAAGCCAATGGCTGCCAAGAGCGCTGCCGCCAGGGTGACTCGACGCGCGTGATGGTTGACCTTGAATCGCCGGCCAAGCCGCCCGGGCTTGGGGGCCAACGCCGGCTGTTGCAAATGAGCAAGGTGACGGCCCAGCAGGTCAGCCAATTCCTCGGCGGTCTGGAAGCGGCCGGCCGGCTGCTTCTCGTGCAGCCGCTCGACGATTTCAGCGAACCAGTCGGGGATGTCGGGGTTGACGTCGCGAATTGGCCGCGGTGTCTCGTCGCATAGCCGCCGCAGCACGGCAACCATGGTCTCGGCCCGGAACGGCGAATGGCCGGTACACATCGCATACAGGACGCTTCCCAGGCTGAACAGGTCGCCGCGGTGGTCGACCGCTTCGCCGCGCGCCTGCTCGGGCGCCATGTATTGCGGCGTGCCGGCCAGCACGCCGCTTTGCGTCAGGCTGGCATCGTCGATCGTGCGGGCCAGGCCGAAATCGGTGAGCTTGACGCGCTCAACACCGTTTTCAAGCAGGATATTCGCTGGTTTCACGTCGCGGTGGACCAGTCCCTGGGCGTGGGCGGCGGCCAATCCCGCCGCTGCCTGCATGCCGATCCGCAAAATCTCTTTGAGCTCCAATGGCCCATTACGGTCGAGCCGGTCTTGCAACGACCGGCCGTCGATGTAGGGCATCACGAGGTACGGCAGCCCGTCAACCTCCTGCACGGCGTGAATCGCCACGACGTGCTCGTGGACCACGGCGGCGGCGGCCTGGGCCTCGCGGGCGAAGCGGCGGCGAGCGGCGCCGCTGGTGGCGAGGTGGGGTGCAAGCACCTTGACAGCCACATAGCGGTTGAGCGCCGGCTCGAGGGCTTTGACAACAATTCCCATGCCGCCCGATCCGACGACCGCGGTCACGGTGTATGGTCCCAGCGTGCCGAGCGCGCCTGCGTCGTCGCAGGGCTTCAGGAAGCCCAGCCAGGGTTGGTCGCCATGACCCGCACCGAGGCCGTCGCTGGCCACGCGTTCGTCGTTGGGATCGGAGCTGAGGCAATGCCGGGCCTTAGACCACCAGTGCCCCTCGGCCGCCAGCACTTCGAGCCGCGAGCGGCAGTCGTCGCACTGCTCCAGATGGCCGGCCAGTTCAAGTTGCGCTTCGCCCGGCAACCGGTCGTCGAGCGCCAGGCGCAGACGTCGTTGATCACAGCGATTTCGTGGTGCAACCATATTGCTTACCGCCTTGTACCTACTTCTTACGGCTCACTTCCTTCTGCTTACCGCCGCATGCGCTACTCATCCCGCCCCTCGACTTCTTCGATCTTCTTTTTCAGCCGCGCCATCACTCGGCTGCGGGCGATATAAACAGCACCGGTGCTGATGCGTAGTTCCTCGGCCACCTGCTTTGCCGGCCGCCCGTCGACGCTGGTGCGCCAGAATGCCTGCCAGGTCGAGTCGCGAAATTCGGCCCGCACTTGTTCGACCGCCCAATGGAACAACCGCCGCTCGCACTGTTCGTCGACCAGTTTGGAGTCTTCGTCGTCACTGGCGGGCTGGGCGTCAAGCAGGCGGCAAACGTCGCTGGAACCGGTGGCCACCGGGCGGCGGCGGCGAGCGCGGAAGGCGTTGATCATCAGATTGCGGGCAATCAAGAACAGCCAGGCGCGGAACGAACCACGCTGGGCGTTGTCGTACCAGCGATCGATGGCGGCGGCGGCCGAACGAAACACCTCCTGGCTGATGTCGGCGGCGTCGGCGTCCTGAAACCCTCGCCTCCGGGCAAGCCGATAGACGAGCGGTTCGTAGATCTCCATGAATTCAGCCCATGCCCGCTCGTCGCGGCCGTCGCGGATGCGCAACAACAGGCTCTGTCGCGTGCTGGGCGGGTTGTCCATCAGGGGCGCTCTCCTCAATACTGCTATAATAGACAACCCAGGGCGTGAAATCTTTCACGCGTTTTCCGGGACACATACCATTCGCAGCTTGCGTGCGAAGTCGCCCCGCGGGAACGGACGCGACGTAAGTCTCGATGTGGCAAGTAGAAACTA
>DATLQY010000352.1:0-2070 GCA_035534975.1 Pirellulales bacterium | reverse complement strand
CAAGTTAGTGGTTTCGTCGTTCAGGCGGCTCCGTCCCCGTGGCAAGTACTAGTTTTTTGGGCTTATTTCCCCGACTCCTACCTTTGAGCTAGCATTTATGGGCTTTCTTCCCACAGCGAAGCAGTGTAGCAGGTATGCGGGGCTTTGCAACCATTTTGTCCCAAAAAATCTAGGGCCCGCCAGAAGTAGCGGAATTCGTGAGAATTCCGAGTCTTGGCGGCGCAACTCGGAACTCTCACGAGTTCCGCTACGGCGTACCCATGCTCGAGCGGGGTGTCCTAGAACTCGTCTGGCCCCATTCGCCGATTTTAGCTACCCTCCGAAGCCCGAAAACGACCCTAACCGCGGCGCAATTCCCTTTCCTTCATCTCTTGAGGCGGCCGTCCAATGCAAGCGGGGGCGACATCCCAGCGCCAAGCGGAGCGGATCGTAATTACCGGCATCGGGCTGATCGCGTCGGTCGGCGGCGATCGCGAGAGCGTATGGCGCGCCGTTCGACATGGGCAGAGCGGCGTGCGCGCAATCAGCGGACTGGCGTGCTTTCCCGACGGCTTGCTGATCGGCGCCCCTGTTGAAATCAGCGGCGAGCGTCCCGGCCAACTCAAGCCGATTGCCCTCAGTCAACACGCGGCCGCCGAGGCGCTCGACGATGCGCGGATCGATTTTTCGCGGGTCGACCTGGACCGCTTCGGGTGCGCCGTGAGCGGCCACATGGGCGATACCAATGGGCTGGAGCCCATCGCCGTTCGCGACCGGCTGGCCGCCGACGGCGTCGTTCCCTGGTGGAGTCAGTGGCTTCCCAACACGGCGTGCTCCGAAGTGGCCAATCGCTACCGGCTGGGCGGCCCGCGGCTATGTCATTCGACGGCCTGCGCCAGCGGGTTGATCGAGATCCTCTCGGCGGTGCGTAGCATTCACGACGGGCAGTGCGACCTCGTCCTGGCCGGCAGCGCCGAGGCGATCCACCCCTTGTTTGCTGCCGGTTTCCAGGCGATGCGCGTGCTGGCGCACCACGACGACCCGCGGCAGGCCTGCCGTCCGTTCGACAGCGGCCGCAACGGCTTCGTGATGGGCGAAGGGTCGGCGATGTTCGTCATCGAGCGGCTCAGCCACGCCCAGCGACGCGGCGCCGAAATCTATGCCGAAATCGTCGGCGGCAAAATGCAAGCCGAGGCCCACCACTTGACGGGTCTCGATGCCACCAGCGACGTGCTCACTTACTTGATCAAGGCCACGCTCAAGAACGCCGGGTTGAATCCCAGCGACGTGGGATATGTCAATGCTCATGGAACCGGCACGCAGCAGAACGACGTGGCCGAGACCCGCGGCATCCGCAATGCGATGGGTCGCGCCGCGGATCGAATCTGCGTCAGCTCGACCAAGTCGATGCTGGGACACCTCGTCAACGCCGCCGGCAGCGTCGAGCTGGCGATCACGGCGCTGGCGCTTCGCGACGGCTTTGCTCCACCGACGGTGAACTTGACCAACCCCGATCCCGAGTGCGACCTCGATTGCATTCCGCTGGTTGGCCGCTCCAGCCCGTTCGAGCACGCGCTTAAGCTTTCGGTCGCCTTCGGCGGCCACATGGCCGCCGTGATCCTCAGGCGCTGGAAAGACGCCAAGAGTGGCCGAGATTCGCTCCACTGGCAATCGCCCGACCGGATCGCCGCGTAGGATCGCAGTTTATTCGATCCCTTTGATCAATTCCTGAAATCCCGCTTCAGGGCCGAGCGGCGCCAGCGCCGGATCGCGCCGCAACCGCTCGTGCGTCTTGAATCCGGCGGCCAGCGCTTCGCGGAGCGCCTCGATGGCGCGCTGGGCGCATTGCTGTCGCTCCTGCCGCTCGTCGGCCGAGAGCGTCCGGCCGTCGCGGCCAATCCAGTCGACCAAGCCCGCCAGCCCGACGGCGAACTGATAGAGCGCCTCGGGCTGATCGTAGGATAGCTTTCGTCGCTCGACTTCCGCATCAGCCGCCTCGGTCGTCTGCCGCAATCCTAGCCGGGCCACGACCACGCCGCCTGCATGAATTGCCAGCAGTTCATGGAAGCGCGGCTCCTTCGAAAGGTCCGA
>DATLQY010000351.1:0-2484 GCA_035534975.1 Pirellulales bacterium | reverse complement strand
AGGTGCTCATGTTCAGTGGCGTCGGGCGGCAACTTGATAATCGGCGCCGAGCGGTTGAACACCTTGCCGCCACGGTCGAGAACGAAGTGATTGTGCGTCGCGACGAAGGCGAATACGATCGACAGCGGTGTACGAAGCTTGTCCTTGTAGAGCTCTTGCCACTCGTACCACGTTAGGCCACGTTCCACCAGCGGTGTGCCAAATCGCTTTCTCCAGCGAATGGACGATCGAAAGCACCAATATAAGCGAGCGGTTTGGTGAAGTGATTCCAAGGGAATCAATTTGAAGTCGTCGTCGTACATCCAAGCCGACGACATCGGAGCTCCAATTGCCCAGTCGCGTACTATCTCTCCCTCTACGAGCTGACGTTGCAGCTCGATTCGTGTGCGCCGAAGTACAGTGGCTGGCTGCATGAACAACTCATCCTCACCCGTGACTGCAGTGATGCCTAACGCCGCTGCAAGGGCCCCAAGCCGCGCGGGAGCGCATTCGTCGAGTTGCTCCTTCAGTTCCGCGGCCCCGCCACCCCCGATCGACCACGGATGTTTGTGAAAGTTTTCTCGCGGTGAGTCATTCACGCTGACAAACTCGCTCTGGGTACCGGCTTGGTCCATCTGATCGACGATCGCCGACCAAACCTTGCCTTTTTCAGGTATCTGGGGTTCCTCGTTCTCACGCTTGATCGAACCTACACAGCGAAGCGTCGATGCAATCGGCGCGCGGTGACGCCCGAACAGTATGACGGTCGGCGTCCCATGCCCCGGAATATAGGCCAGCGAGGTATCGATCACGTGCGTCAGGTCGATCGTCGGCAGGAATTCCTCGATCAGCTTCTTGCCGAACTCGCGCTTCATGAAGCTGTTGGCCGTGATTTGCCCGGTGAACCCGCCAGGCACGGCCAGCCGGAAGATCCGCTCCATGAACGGCACGGCCAGCGAGTATTTCATGTGGCAGGTTGTGTAGCGATCGCGATATGCCTGGTTCAAGGCCCGGTCCTTGGGCGTGATGTAAGGGGGATTGGCCACCACGGCGTGATAACGGCCGGGCACCAGGATCCGCCGTAGCTCGGCCAGGTCTTCGGCGTAGGTCGCATGGTCGACGTCGCGCCAGCCGAACGATTGCTGTTCGCCGGCGCCGTGCAGGAGCGAATCGCCGCAGACCAAGTTGAGCCTAAACGCCGGCGCGTCGGCCAGCCGCGCCACGCCGCAAGCCCGCATCGCCGCCAACAGGAGCCGGAAACGGGCGATGGCCACGGCATAAGGGTTCACGTCGACGCCATAGACGCCGTCAAGCGCCCGCTGTGCCAGCACGCGCGCCTTGGCCCCCGGCTCGCGGCGCTGCCAGCGATCGAGAATGCGGCGAAAGGCGCCGAGGACGAAATGCCCGCTGCCGCAGGCGGGATCGATCAGGCGGAAGTCGCTGGTTGTTGGCTCCTTGTTGCCGGCGGCGGCCAGGCCGAACTCTTCGATCGCCGGTTCCAATGTCCGATCGAGAATGAATTCCTCGATGAACTCGGGCGTTTGCAAGAGCGCGTACTTCTTGCGGGCGGCTTCCGACAGGTCCTGGTACAGGTCGCCGAGGAAACGCGTATCCCAGAGCGGGTCGCTGAAATCGTGCCGCAGGTTGCCCGTCTCGGCGTCGATCCGTTGGAAAAACCGCAACAGCTCGCCCGCCGCGTCGCCCGAAAGCCAGTTGGGCACTTCGTGAATGGCGTTGCGGGGGCCGAAAATCTGCTCGGCGCCGGGGAGCGCCGCCAGCTCGGCGAACGCGGCCAACAGGTAATCGCGATCGTTCAGCTTGGGCTGTGAGCGAAAGAAAAGCTCGTGCTCATCGCGGGCCCTCCGCATGCGCTCGCCCGGCCCGGCGAGCTTGGGGGGTTCGACCAGGCGGTTGTCTTCGAGGAACCTCGCAAAGACGGCCGACAGCACCCAGGCCGCCGCGACCTGCGTGATCTGGTCGCTACGCCACTCCTCGAAGGTTTGGGCCGTGCGCTCCGCTTGGCGGGCAAGGTCGAAGACGACGCGCAACGTGCGCCCCACTTCGGGCAAGTCGGACGATTCGCCGCGCTCCAACAGGTCGCCTTCGAGCGTGCCGAGCAGGCGCTGGAGGTCGGTCAGGAGTTGTCGCCGGTCGATCATACGCGAACGTCCTGACGATCATTCCAACCGTGCAGATTCTTCAACCAGCTCACCGGGATTCTTGCCCGCTGACCCGGACTGATAATTGGCACCGGCTGGCCGTCTGGAATTTGTTAGGACGGGATTCCTGTCTTTGCTTCTTCACCCTGTCCCGGCCATATCCGCCCGTGCCCTCGAACACAAGCCATTGTCGCATATGGACGGCGGCTTGGGCAGTGTTGACCCAAGCGGCTTTCGGCCGTATCTTGGGTTCATGTCAAGCGAACACCTAACGGAACAACTGATGGCCCTGCCCCTGGCTGAGCGCGTCGACCTGGCTCAAGCCCTCTGGCAGAGCATCGACGAC
>DATLQY010000350.1:0-3454 GCA_035534975.1 Pirellulales bacterium | reverse complement strand
CATGACGGGCGACGGCGACGTTGTCGTCCGCCGCGCAAGACGGGCCAATATCGCGATCACGATCGTATCGCCCTTGGAGGCGCTCTTGCCCCGCGGGAATGGAAACGCCGCCAGCGGCAACCGAAACGCGGCGCGCCTCTGCGCCGGCACACCGGGACTCTTGCAGTACGTGGTGATCGATCCTCGCCAGGCGGAAACGTACGCGCAGGCAGAGGAAATGCTCGAACTGCCCGCGTGCGTCGGTATCAAGATTCATCCTGAGGAGCACGTTTACCCGATCCAGGAGTACGGCGATGCGATTTTCGAATTCGCCGCCCGGCACAAGGCGGTCGTGCTCTCGCATTCCAGCGAGAAGAACAGCCTCGCCGCCGATTTGGTCGTCTTCGCGAACCGTTTTCCCGAAGCGCGGCTGATCCTGGCCCATATCGGTTGCGGCTGGGACGGCGACTACACTCACCAAGTCCGCGCCATCCAGCAAAGCCGGCACGGCAACGTGGTTGCCGACACTTCAAGTGCCCGTTCGATCACACCCAACCTGATCGAGTGGGCGGTGCGCGAGATCGGCGCCGAGCGGGTGTTGTTTGGCTCCGACACGCCGCTCTACCACAGCGGGATGCAACGAACTCGGATCGACCAGGCCGACCTGACCGACGCGCAAAAGCGGCTGGTCCTGCGCGACAACGCCTTGCGATGGTTCGGATTGCCGGAAAGCGCACTGAACGATCGACCATGAGGGAGTCATCACGGCTCGTTTGAGGGGGCCGTGGGGCAGGTTTCCAACCTGCCATAAAAAACCTGTCTTACGGCTCGCCGCCGCAGCTCGGAATTCATCTCAAGTCCAGCGCGCCAATGCGCTGCGAATAAACGGCCGTTTTCGCGACAAGTTACGGCACACGGAGTGTGCCTACAACGTTACCAGCGAATGGGACGACGCTAGGGACCCAGTCCGTACATCGTCGCAATGGGACGCGTCTCGCTTTGCGACACCCCCCTGATTCTCTGCAACTGCGCGTGCGCCAGGGGTATATATACGGCGGGACCCCCAAAAACTTGTAATGGTGGGAACGACGAATTCGTGATCGTTTCGAGGTAGTCCTCCGCCGTTTGTCGATGCGAAGGGAACCTGGCCAGCGCGAAAGCGGCGTAGCAACGCGCGCGAGGGTCAAGCAAGGGGGTCGTCGTCACCATGCGTTGCAAGTCCGGCACCAATCGCTCCGCGCGCGGACCAAGCTCCCACACGGCGTCCGCGATCTGCTCGAGCCCGTCAGCAGGCAAGGAATGAACGCTTCCAAACCAATCCCAATCATCACTAGTCGACGATTTTTTCTCCCATTCCACCAGCAAACGCCGCATACGGGGGATGAGCGACGGGTTGGCTGGGTCGATCCTGGCCAGGGCCGACACGGCCGCATGCCTGATTTCCGGATCGTCGAAGTTCGCAAGCCTGAGTACGGCGAGCACCCCCACGCGCGCTTGCGCACCGATGCCGCCCAGCGCATGCAATCGCGAAAGGTATTCCCTCGGGTCATAATCGTCCGCGTCGGATTCGCTTGGGCCGAGAGGGAAGCGCATTGCATGGAGTGCCTCGACGAGCTTGGGAACGGCCGCATGCGCTTCGTCGCCGATGTGGCCGAGCGCTTCGGCGGCCGCATTCCACACCTGGTCGTCGTCCAACAACTCGATCAGAAGCGGGACTGAGGCCCTGGCCGCGGGGCCGATTTTACCCAGGGCGTTGGCGGCCACGCGGCGCACTTTGGGGTCGCGGTCTAGTAAACACACGCTCAGATCGGGTATCGCCGCCGCGCCAAGCGACGCAATGCTCGCCACCAACGTCGCGCGCATGCCTGGAGATGTCCAATCTGCCCGTGGATCACTAAGGTTAAAATCCCGGCCTTGACCGGGGAAATGCGGGTCTATTGCCAGCTCGATGAGAGTCGGAAGTATTTGTTCCGTTGGCTCGCCGCATGCAGCCAGCGCGAGTGCGCCCTGCGCGCGCTCGTGCAGATCGCTGTTCGTCAGCCAGGGACGTATGTGCGCCCGCGCCGATTCGTCCGCGGCGCCGATTTTCTCCAGCGCGGAGAACACGGAATGTCGCAGAAATCGATCGTCGGAGTCGAGGAACCGCGCCAGGCGAGGAACCGCCGCGGCGGCGCCCCTTCCGATGCCGCCCAGGGCATGGATGGCACTGTCTCGGTATACCGCGTCGTCGAGCGCGGCGACCAGCGTCGGCACCGAAGCTCGTGCGGGCGGACCGATCATTCCCAACGTGCTCGCCGTTGCCCATCGCCGTTCGGGCAAGACCAGCGACGTTGCCTGTTCATACACCCACTCCAGGATGCGAATCGTTGCCCGTCGCTCGCGCGCTTGCGGCGTGTCGTCGGCATCAGTCGTTACGCCTGCCCTGGCATAGAAATAGGGATTGGCGTTGCCCCGCACTTGCGTCAGAGCGTTCTCGACGACGCCCATTGCCGCGCGCCCACTGCCTTTGAGGCGCTCTCGAAGCACTTTAGGCACCAACGATCGCTCCCGGTCGGCCCACGCTTGCCTTAGCGTGTGGTCCAGGGAGGAAACCGCCAATGGGCCAAGTCGCAGGAAGGCACTTTCAACCGAACCAGAACCCCACCCCATTTCGTATCGCGGATCGCAAAGAATTGCCACCAGGTCGTCCAAGGCGCCGGCCGCGGCGGGCCCGAGCACCCAGACGTAACAGGCGACGCGATGCGCGAGGTAGACATCATCCGAATGGAGCGCATGCTTCAGGATGGCAAGGAACTCGTCGTTTTCAGGATCGACGGCGCCCAAGGCCGCGGCGATCGCCGCCGTGACGGCGGGATCGGGGTCGTTCAGCCGAGCTCGCAATGCGGGGGCGGCCTGTTTCGCCGATTCTCCGAGCCGGAGAAGCCGCTCAGCCGCGGCCCTTCTAACCTCCGGCCGCTCGTGATCCAATCGATCGATCAAGCCCGGCACGACCATCGGGGAGGGCACAGAGAGACAGTGCAGCCAGTCCGCGGCCTCGTACAGTTCCTCCTCGTCCTCCTCCACCTCCGCCTTCTCGAGCCGAACAGCGCGGTCGGCCAGGTTGTCCAAAAATAGCGGGAGCACGGTCGCCGCCTGATCGGGACCGAGCGCCGACAAAAGGGCATCGACATTCTGGGAATAACCATCTTGGTGGAGCTTCAACAATGTGGGCAGGACCACGACGAAATCGCCGCCGGCCCACAACATGCCCTCTACCGCCGCTAACCGAACCTCGTCTTGGCTATCGGTCAGAAACGGCGTCAACAGTTCCGGGCGGCCGCTCACGCGCGATAGGGCCCAGACCGCCCTCTCGCGAAGCAGCTCGCTGTCGTCATCCATCGCGCGCAACAGCGATTTCGTCGACGACTGTGCGTCAGGTCCCAAGTAGCCGAGGCGTTCGGCGGCCAGCACGCGTACATCTTCGTTCGGGTCGCGT
>DATLQY010000349.1:0-4590 GCA_035534975.1 Pirellulales bacterium | reverse complement strand
GCGGCGGAACAACGGCCGCAATACGCCGGTGAAAAAGGCCCAGGCGCTGGGCACGACCACCAGCACCAGCGCCACCAGCCGCAGAGTAGGCCAGAGCGGCACGAGCAAGTCCAAGAGCGACAGCACCAAAAGCGTTCCCAGGTAAAGCGCGATCGACAATCCCATACCGGTCGCCACCCAACTCGAGCGGAGCAGCTTACGCACTTCGCCGATCAGCCGGAAAATGGGCGTCGTCTCGGGCGTGGCCGTGTTGTTGGTCATTTGAGTCTGGCTCGGCATGGTTTTGGTTCTCCTGGTAGGTCAGGCTTTCTAGCCTGACTCGGCAAGGCAGGCTTCCAGCGTGCCACAGCTACTACAACTCGTTCCCACGCTCTGCGTGGGAACGCATCCACGGACGCTCCGCGTCCCCGTTGAAAGGGCATATTGCGTCAGCGCCTCGTCTCTGTATCTCCGTGTCCCCGCGTCTCCCCCTCTCCGCGTCCTTCCTCTCCCCCCTCTCCGCGTCTTCCCTCTTCCCGCCGTCACGCCGTCTCCACCGGTTCATTCGCCCCGGTCATTCGCCCGACCCACGTGCCGGGGCTGTATTGCCTGATTCGCTCGCCGACCGATGCGTCGTCGCCCGTGTCGAGTTTCCGTCCGCCCAGTGTGGCGAGCATGAACTCGATGCCGATGATCGCGAAAACCACGAGCAAGATTCCGCGCCAGATTTCACGCTCGTTGCCCACCGCTCCCATCTCCTGTTGCGTTTCGGCGGTGGCGTCGACCACCGTCAGGTCAACGCCGGGCAACCACTCGCGGAGCTGCTCCTCGCTCGCCGCGACGAACTTCGATTCGTCGGCCGCCAGATTCACGGCGAACTCGGCCGAATCGCGCTTCGGCCTTTCCGCCGTGCCGCCCTTGACCTCGACCGCGTAGTACCCCTTGAGCGCCGTCCCCTCGAAGCCGCCGACCCAGCGCGTGCCCGCGCGCTCGAACTCGACGGGTTGTGGAGATTGCCTGTCGATGCTGACCTCGCAAACGGGCGGTTCGCCCGCCCGCGGCGACCAGGTGGCCGCCACATCGACCTCCGCCGCGCCGCCGGCCGGCACCACCGATCGTTTGATCTCGAATTCGGCCCGGTGCTCGACGTAGTTGACCAGCCGCAACACCAACGGCACGAACTCGGGCTTGAGCGGCAGGTTGGTCCACTTCGTGTTCGCCGGAAACGCCGCCAACAGCACCCGGCCGTCGTGGAACCGGCCCTCGACCAGCGCCGGCTCCTTGGGCGAGAACTTCAAAAGTGAAATTCCGTCGGCCCGCTTCTCGTCTTGCACCAGCGAAAACCTCCGGTAAACGTGGGCCGTCGTCAGGTAGCGAGCGTCACGATCGTCGAACACGCTCAACGCCGGATGTTCGTAGGCGACCGAACTGAATTGCGAGAAAGTGTCCGACTTCTGCAAATCGCCGACCGGCTGGCCCAGCTTGACCGGCACGAGCCGCTCCTGCTGCGGACCGGGGACGGTGAAGAATTGCGGGTTGTAAACGTCGGGGTTCACGCGATCGCCGGGAAAGATCATCAGCCCGCCGCCCGACGAAACGAAGTCGCGCAGCCAGGCGAATTGCTGCTGGTTCAGCCCGCCGCAATTGGCCAATACGACGACATTCGCGTCGCGAAGCGTCTCCTGGTTCACGTTCGCCTCGGGGATCTCCTGCACGTCGAGCGAACGGACGTACGCCTTGGCCGGCGTGACCGCCGCCTTGGCCGGGCCCGTGGGCGGCTGGGCTGAAGTCGCGGCGGCCGACGGCGCCGGCGGCTTGGGAGGCCCCGCTGCTTCTTCCTCGCCCTGCGCGGTGAGCGCGGTGCGCAGATAGAGCGCCTCGTTCTCGAACGGATCGGGCGACGGATTGCCGTTGACCAGCAACACCTTGATCTGCGGCTCGACCGAGAGCGTGAACAGGTACTGGTCGTCGTCGGGAAAGCGATCTTCGCCGATCTGGAACCGTCCGCGGTGCGTGCCCGGCTCGGTCGGCACGAAAATGATTTCCTTATCGGCCGTTTCGCCCGGCTTGATCGTCAGAGGGCTGCGAGCGATTTCCTTCTCGTCGATGAACGTGCTGAGGGTCAATTCGGCCGGCTCGGTCTTCGAGTCGTTGGCGACGCGCGCCCGCAGCACCAGCGGCAGGCCGACGATCACCCTGGACTGCGCCGGCGGCGAGCCGACGACCGCTCGATTTTGCAACGCCTCTTGCGAACCGACGTTGACCACCACCAGCTTGGCGTCGTCGGGCACGAGCCGTTCGACGCCCTGTTGCTCCAACTCGCGCCAGCCGCTCGCCTGGCAATCGGTCAAGAGGTACACGGTCGGCTTCGATCGTTCGGCCGCCTGGGGACCGAAGACCTGCGAGAGGGCCATGAACCAGTTGCCCCGCGACGGGCTGGTCGCCAGCGCTTCGATGTGTTCGTCGATCGCCTCGGCGTCGGAACTGAAACGGGTGAAGACCTCATCGGGCCGGGCGGCCACTCGCACCAGCGTCAGCCGGTCGTCGGAGTTGAGCCGCTTGACGATCGAGCGCGCCGCGGTCTTGGCGCGTTCCAGCGACGTCAGCCCGGCCGTTTGGGCGTTCATGCTGGCCGAACAATCGACCAGCACCACCACGTCGCGGCCGGAGCCGCCGCCGAACAGCGCGCTCCAGTGCCGCACCACCGGCCGGCCGCAAACGAACACCAACAACAGCAGGAACAGCGTCCGCAGGAAGGCCAGCAGGGCTTCGAGGAACTTCATCCGCCGCCGCTGTTGTACGTAACTGTCGAACAGGAAACGGAACGTGCTCAGTTCGACGGTCTTCAGGCGGTGCAGCGTCAGCAGGTGCAAGACGATGGGAATCGCCGCCAGCGGCAGCAGGAAGAGCAGGTTGGCGTTGATCAAGTCCATCGTGGTTTGTCAGTCGTCAGTCGTCAGTTGATTGGCCGCGGGTCGGCGCTCGTGCTAGCTCCAGGTAGAATCTCGTTCCCACGCTCTGCGTGGGAACGACTCCTCGGACGCTCCGCGTCCCCGTCTCTCCCCTTCAAATACTCGTTCCCACGCTCTGCGTGGGAACGTCTCCTCGGGCGCTCCGCGTCCCCGCGTCTCCCCTTCTCCGCGTCTCCCCCTCACCCCATTCGACTCCGTTTATCCAAGCACGCCGCCAGCGATACGTCGTACGGCTCTTTGGTATTCGTTAGATTGTAACCGATGCGGCGCTCGAGGCAGTCCTTTTTGATCCGATCGGTGAAAGCGTTGATCCGGGTCAGGTAACGGGCCCGCAGGCTCTTGGGGTTCACGACCACTCGTCCGCCCCCCTCCATGTCCTTGAACCGTGTCAGGCGGTCGTAGGGGAAGGTCAGCTCGGCGTCGTCCATCACGTGGAACACGATCACTTCGTGATGATTGTGGCGGAAGTGCTGCAAGCCGCTGGCGATGGCCTCTTCGTTGTCGATCAGATCGCTGATCACGATCACCAGCCCGCGCCGCTTGATCCGGTCGGCCACCGTGTGCAGGATCGCTCCCACGTTCGTGTCGCTGCCCGGCGTGGTTTGTTCGAGCACGTCGAGTACGCGGCGGAACTGCGTGGGCCGGGCCTTCGCGGGCAATTGCTGGCGAATCTGGTTGTCGAAAAGAGTCAGTCCCACCGCGTCATTCTGCCGCAGCAGAAGGTAGGTCAGCGCCGCGGCCAGGTAACTTCCGTATTCGAGCTTGCTCAACTTGCCGCTCTTGAAATTCATCGAGTTCGAGACGTCCAACAGGATGTACGCTCGCAGGTTCGTTTCGTCCTCGAAGAGCTTGACGAAGTATTTGTTCGTGCGGGCGAGAATCCGCCAGTCGAGCGTCCGCAGCTCATCGCCGGGCGTGTAGGCGCGGTGGTCGAGGTACTCGACCGAAAAGCCGTGGTACGGGCTTCGGTGGCGGCCGGTCAGGAAACCTTCCACCACCTGCCGTGCCACCAACTCGACATGGCCGATGCGAGCGAGACCTTCGGGATCTAAAAAACGATTCGCCATAGCCGTGGGGCAGGTTTCCAACCTGCCATATACCTCATACGCGTGTACTCTCGTTCCCACGCTCTGCGTGGGAACGCCTCTCCGGCCGCTCCGCGGCCCCGTTGGCTCGGAGTGCGACTAATGGTGGGCCGTCACTCGCCCAAGGCGAGCTTGTCCCACCCCCCTCGTTCCCACGCTCCGCTTGGGAACGTATCTCCGGCCGCTCCGCGGCCACGTGTGCTCGGAGTGCCGACCCATGGTGGGCCGTCGCTCGCCTAAGGCGAGCTTGTCCCACCCCCCTCGTTCCCACGCTCCGCGTGGGCACGTTTCTTCGGCCGCTCCGCGGCCCCGTTGGCTCGGAGTGCGACTAATGGTGGGCCGTGAGACCCGCTTCGCGGGTGCCCCTCCCAAGGCGAGCTTGTCCCACCCTACGATTTTGCTCCTATTCCATAGGCTCTCGCACCGTGTCGAACAGCTTTTCGACGATATGGTCGGCCGTCACGCCGTCGCTCTCCGCGGTAAAGCTGGTCACCAGGCGGTGCCGCATGACGGGCCGGGCGACGTAGCGGATGTCGTCGGTCGAAACGTGGACC
>DATLQY010000348.1:0-2036 GCA_035534975.1 Pirellulales bacterium | reverse complement strand
CACGTTCACCCCGGCACGAGCGTCATGAACAGCTACCTCGGCTTCATGTGGTGGGACAACGAAACCGACGGCCGCTTGTTCTATCCTCGCCGCGAGCGAGAGCCTTCGGCTGAGGAGGCCGTCGAGGCGCTGATCTCCAATCCCGAGGAATCGTCGGTCCGTGGGCTTTGGTCCGACCCGCGCTTCCTGGAGCGGGTCTCGGAATTGAACACGCAAGCGAACCACACGCAATTCGCCGACTTCAACGGCCACGGCTGGGTGTTCCGCGCCGTGTTCCGCAAGGATCGCGAGGGACGCTTCCTCGACCACCGCGGCGAGGTGATCGACGACGTGACCAACGACCTGTTGCAAGAAGCGATGGTTTGCCCGACCGCCGAGGAGCGGCGATCGGGAAAGAAGCGCGACGGCGTGCCGGTGCATTACATGGACATTCACCTGGAAAAGGGAATGCACTGCGTCGATTGCCATTTCCGACAGGACGTCCACGGCGACACGAAGCTTTACGGCGAAGTGCGGGCGGCGATCGAGATCGCCTGCATCGATTGCCACGGCACGGTCAGCCGCCGCAGTACGCTGCGCACCAGCGGCCCCGCGGCGTCCGAATCGGAAATGCCGGGTGGAATGAACCTGCGGACCCTGAAGACCCCCTTCGGCAAGTACCGTTTCGAAGTCCGCGGCGACACGCTCATGCAAAACTCGATGGTCGAGGAGGGTCTGTCATGGGAAGTGGTCCAGGTCGCCGACACGATCAATCCTCTCGACAAGCGACATTACAACCGCAAAGCGCACCTGGCGAAGACGGTGCGGTTTGACGACGCCGGAAAGATCGTCTGGGGCGAGGTGCCCGCCGAAGGAGAGCGCTGTGCCCACTCCGGCGGATCGATGAGCTGCATCGCCTGCCACTCGGCGTGGAACCCAAGCTGTTTTGGCTGCCATCTCTCGCAGAAAGCCAACCTGAAACTGCCCAGTCTCCACTACGAGGGCGACGTCAGCAGGAACTACGTCGCTTACAACTTTCAGACCTTGCGGGACGACGTGTACATGCTCGCCCGCGACGGCAACGTCACTGGCAACCGCATCGGGCCGGCCCGTTCGTCGTGCGCGATCCATGTCGGATCATACAACCAGAATCGCGAGTCGATTTACGTTCAGCAGCAGACGATTTCTTGCGACGGGCTCAGTGGCGTCGCCTTCAGCTCCAACGTGCCGCACACGGTCCGCGGCCGCGACGGCACCAAGCAATGCACCGATTGCCACCTGTCGAAAGACAACGACAACAACGCGATCATGGCCCAGCTCCTGATGCAGGGGACGAACTACACGAACTTCATTGGCCGCTATTGCTGGGTGGGCGCGGGCGACGACGGCCTTGAAGCCGTCGTCGTCACCGAGCGCGACGAGCCCCAGGCCGTGATCGGTAGTGACTTGCACCGCCTCGCGTTTCCCAATCGTTATCGCAGGCACGCCGAGCACTCCGGCGAGCTGGAGCACCATCATGAACACAGGGCCAAGGCCGTCGGCGACAGCTTCGCGCATCCTCTCCGAGACGACCAAATCCTCGGCCTGCAAGCCCGCGGAGAGTTCCTTTACGCCGCCTGTGGCCCGGGCGGACTGCGGGTGTTCGATATCGCGTTCATCGACCACAAAGGTTTTTCGCAGCGGATCGTCTCGGCGCCGGTCTCGCCGCTGGGGCAGCGGTTCTACGTGCCGACAAGGTACGCCGCGGCTGTGGCCGCCCCATGCACGCCCGCCCTCGATCCGACGCGCATCCAGCACTCGCTCAACGGCGAGCAGTCGGTCCATCCACTCTACGGCTACATCTACGTGGCCGACCGCCTTGAGGGACTGATCCTCGTCGGCGCGGCCACGCTACTCGACGGCGACCCGACGAACAACTATCTCCGGCGCGAGGTGACGTTCAACCCCAACGGCATTCTGCGCGGAGCGCAGAGCCTGGCGATCGTCGGAAACTACGCCTACGTCTGCTGCGACGCCGGCCTGGTCGTCGTTTCACTCGACGACCCCAAACACCCCTT
>DATLQY010000347.1:0-19176 GCA_035534975.1 Pirellulales bacterium | reverse complement strand
TCCGGCATGATGTGCGCGTGCTTGCCCCCTTGCACGTTCACGTCGAGGTCGTCGATCAGATCGGGTTCGGGGGTCCAGATCTCCTCGACGGGGACGATCCGCTTGCTCGAGCCGGTCTGAGCGGGGTCGAAGGCCAGCCGCCGGTCGTGCCACGACAAGAAAAGGTAGAACTCGACGTCGAATTTCTCCTCGTGGTCCTGAATCTGCGACACCTCGAGGAGCTCGAGGCTCATCTCGACCCGCACGGGCCGTTGAGACGGCATCTGGGTCAAGTCGCCGGCCTCTTTGTCGGCCGCGGCGGCGGGCAAGGCCGCTAGCAGAGATAAACAGAGCGCTCCCATGACATGGATTGCCAGGCGGCAGCTTACGAATCCGTTTATCAGCGTCGTTCCTTTGTCAAAGCGAGCCATCCGTGGTCCCTCTTGGCGTTTTACACCGGCCAGAGGAGTATTTTGCGCGGACTTCAACTTTAGGGAAAGGCCAAGTCGGCCGCACCCGTCTCCCGGGTGCGGGAAACTCGGGGTCTATCGAGCCAGCAGTTGCGTGATGATCGCGCTGATTTGTCGATCGCCAAAACGCCACGCAATCCACCCGAGCGCGAGCAAGCCGGCCGCCCAAAGTGCCCGTCGCCGCCATCGCGAGAGGTGTGTGGACGATTTGGGTGGCGGCGGCACCGCGCGCGCCAACGCCTCATGCATGGCGGCATGCCCTTCGACGTTGACATAGGCGCACCCGATCAGATAGCCTGCCCCGTCGGCCATTTGCCATTGGGCACGGGCGGCAACCGGCACCTCACGGCCGTCGCCGTCCGGCACGAACAGCACGATCCGTGCTCCAATTTTGCCCGGCCGCGGCGACAGAATACAGACGCCGCCCGTCGACACATCCCGCAGCTCGACGTCGAAACGGGCCGGATCGAGCTCCCATTGGGCGCCGGCGGACAGCGTTTTCGGATGGCGTGAGAAGATGCGCCGTTCCACCAGGCCCGACGCGAAGAGGGTTTCCAGGGCGGCCGTCGAGAGTTCGGGCAAGAAGGAGCAACCGGCGGTCCATTGATCGCTTCCCGCGGGCCGGAGCCAGCAAACCCTGGCCGAAACCGTCAGGTCGAGCTTGAGCTCGGAGCAAACGATCGTGAGAGAAATCGCCTGGTGCAGCTTCAGGTGCGTACACAACGAAAGCTTCACGCCGCCGGTCGAAATGTCGAGCAGCACCGCCGGGGCGGACGTCGGTGCGCCGCCGTTTTCCCACTCGACGGTCAGGGTCAGTGCGTGACGGTCCGTCAGTGCGAAGCGCCGAGGGCGGTCGATGGGCTCGTTCACGCTGGTTTCGCAGGTTGGGAGCTCGGGTGCGACTTGGCAAGCGATGGTGCGACCAACGAACACGTCTTGGTCACGGAGAATCCTAGCTCATTCTCGGCCCCAAGGCGTCCTTGGCCGTCCCACGGACCGGCGCCGGGTACGGAGGCGCCGAATGTGCCGGTTTCGCGGTTGAGATTAATGATTGACGCGCTTGTACTCGCCGAAGTTCCGCTCGGAGAGCGTCTTGAGGAACGTGTCGAACACGTTCCCCTCCGTCCCGACGCCGATGCCGATCGAATTGATCGTCACGCGGCGGGTGCGATTGAGCCTGGTGATCACTTCCACGATCGCGTCGGGCCCCACAACCTTGCCGCCGTGCGGGGCGCCGTCGGTCAGGAAGTAGACCGCCTCGGTGTCGAAATTGAACGCCGCTTCCAGCGCGTCATATGAGGCGGTTTGCAAATTCAACCCTTGCGAGCGCACGAACGCCGCCGCTTGCTCCTTGTTCTGCGGGCTGGCCACCATCAATTCCCTCGACCAGGTCCCCACGCGCGAATTGAACACCAGCACGCCGAAATAGACGCCCGGCGGCAAGTCGTTGATGGCTTTTACCAGCTCGCGCTTGGCGGCCTCGATCCGGCCGCCCTTCATGCTCGCGGAGGTGTCCATCACGAACAGCAGCCGCGAGGCATAGACGGGCAACCCGTAATACGACGATGATGACGCCTTGGCGCCCAGTTCGGCGCGGGCGACGGCGCGATGGGCGGCGGGTGGGAACTTGAAATCTTCGCGGTTCGCTTCCCACCAGGCGAGCCAGGCCTCGCTGTCCAGCCCGTACTGCTTGCCACTGATGCCGGTCAGGTACTGCACGATGTCGGCCCGGACCTCGCCCTGGATCGTGACCAAGAGGTCGATCAGGACCTCGACGGCGTCGGGCTGGTCGACGCGGGCCAGCGCCTGAATGACCGAACGGCGCAGGGCGAACTCGCGGAGGAACAGGGGGGACTTAGTCAGCTTGACCAAAGTGGAAACGCTGACCTCGTCGCCCGCCGTCCCCAGGTCGTCGGCCAGCGTGACCAGGAGCAGCAAGCCCCCCTCGGGCGAGCTGGCGGCTTGTTCCAGAAGTTTCAGCGATTCCTTTTCGACTTCGACCAGCTTCGAGGCCAAGAGCACGGCCAGCGACGCGCAGGTGCCCGGATCGGCATTGCCGCGCTTCACATCTTTCTTGACCTCGCCCAGCAGGAAGTCACAGGCGTCCTGGTTGTCCTTGAACGAGAGCAAGGTTTCATAGGAGGCCCTTCGGACGTCGTCGTCCTGGCTGGCGAGTCCCATTTGCACCAGCAGCTTGGCGGCGTCGGCCGAGGGATAATCGACCAGCTTGCGAACGGCCGCCACGCGTGCCTCGGGCTTGCGGCTTTTCATTTGCTGTTGAATGCCGCGACGCGCGTACTTGAATTCCTTGGCTTCCTTGGAGGTCTCGGCCGCACGGAGGGCCGCCGGAAAGACAAAACAGGCTATCACCAGCACCGCGGGCCCATGGAACGTTCGACCTCGCATGACCGCCTCCTCGCGATGGAAACCAGGCGCCTGGGGACCCAAAGGAACATGACGCGCCACTCAGGCCCTTCGCCCCAAAGAAGTTGGGCTCTCCGTACCATTCTCCCGCCGGGCCGCCGAAGTGTCAATTGTTTGTCGGAAATGACAAATAGAATTGCTTGAGCTGCTCTCGTCGAGGCAGTGCGTTCAGGATCGTTGGCCCACGAGCAGCGATTTGTAGTGGTGGGCCTGGATGTCGAATGTGAGTTTGATCAGTTCGTGGAGTTCATCGAGATCCCGTCGCGGCACGCGCGGGTAGCTCTCCAACAGCAAGTCAATCGCCTCACTCAGTAGTTTGTGTTCGACCAGGAACGACCAGTAGGTCTGTAATTGCGTCATGAAGACCTCGGCGTCGGCCGGCGTCGCGCGCAATGCCTGAAGCCGCAGGTCACCTGCCCGGCGATCATCGCCGATCGCCTCGTAATAGAACGCCAGCAGGCTGCAGCGGTCGGCGACTTGTGGCGCGCTTTCGGCAAACTCGTGAAACGCGGAGAGCACGAGCTGACGCTCTTCTTGCCACTGCGTGCCCTCGAGCTCGGGCAGTAGTGCGAAGTACGCATGGTGGAACAGGACGTTGCAGGCATCGAACAGGAGTGAGAATCGCTCGGGGGGCATCTCGCCATCGCGGTGCAACGCGAGCACGGGCACGATGCCAAGGGTGATCGCCGTTTCCATGGTCCTGCGGCGCAGCCGGACTTCGGACTTCCCCTTGTGCGCCGCGTCCGCAACGAGTTGGCTCAATAGTGCAAAATCGAATTGCTTGACCAAGCACGTGACCTGCTGAACATTGGCGGCGATCTTCGGAGAACGCGAGACGGTCGACTGGAACTCGAAAGTCCCGTTCCTCGCCACGATACGTTGGCCGAAAACCTGTTGGACGAGCGCGATTGCCTGATCCACACTGGTCAGTGATTCCTGCTTCACAAGCAGCTCTCGGTATTTTCGGATCAGTTCCTTCATCAGTGATGATCCGCTCGCTGGGACGGCCTACGCGAAATGTTCTTTGCCCGGTCGTTCAACCGCTTGCACTCCTTCGGTTCGCCGGAAAGCAAATGTTGGCGCGCTTCCGCGCGCAACTCACGCTCACGGCGTTCTTTCTCATCGGCGGGCAATTGATGATCGGGATCGTCGCCGCCCAGGGTGGTTCTCGGCATTTATTCCTTCGTCACCGTTTCGTCCAGGTTCAAGATCACGCCCGCCACGGCCGTGTACGCAGCAAGCTCCGCGACATCAAGGCGCTCATCGCGAGGCGATTCGCCGACGCTGAGCGACTTGAGCGCCGCCCCCGGCTCGGCGCGGTAATGGGCCAGGTGGTCCTGGAAGCCGCTCACCAGGATTCCGAGCTCCGCCGCCGCGGGAGGCCGCGCGACGGCCAGCTTGAAGGCGTGTGCGATCCGATCCTCCGGCGTAGCGCCCCCCTCGACGATCGCCCGCTCGGCCAGCTTCCGCGAACACTCGACGAACGTGACTTCGTTCAACAAGGTCAGCGCTTGCAGCGGCGTGTTGGTCCGCGTCTCGCGCACCGTGCAGGTCTCGCGCCCGGAGGCGTCGAACGTGATCATCGTCGGCGGCGCGACCGTCCGTTTCCAAAACGTGTACATGCTCCGCCGATAAAGCGACTCGCCGTGGTCCTGCGCGTAGTCGACGCCGGCGAGCTCGTTCCATAGCCCGTCGGGCTGGTAGGGCATCACGCTCGGTCCGCCCAGACGCTCGACCAGCAAGCCCGCGGCGGCAAGGGCCTGGTCGCGGATCATTTCGGCCGAAAGCCGGAACCGCGGGCCGCGGGCCAGGAGCCGGTTCTCCGGATCGCGATGCGCCAAGGCCGGCGTGACCTTTGAAGACTGCCGATACGTGGCGCTGGTGACGATCGAGCGGATGATAGCCTTCGTGTTCCATCCGTTGCCGGCGTACTCCGTGGCCAGCCAGTCGAGCAATTCCGGATGGCTGGGTGCCTCGCCCTGGGCGCCGAAATCGTCGACCGTCTTCACCAGCCCCGTGCCGAACAGCATCTGCCAATAGCGGTTCACCGCCACGCGGGCCGTCAACGGGTTGGCCGGATCGACTAGCCAGCGAGCCAGATCCAGCCGGTTGACGGAGCCAGATTGATTGACGGGGCCTGGGTGGTTGCCGGTCGCGCCGGCGTTCAACGGCGGCATGCTGGCCGGCACGGCCGGCGCCACGCGTTCGCCGTGCTTGTCGTATTCTCCGCGGACCAGGATGAACGTATCGCGTGGCGTGGGCAGTTCTTCCATCACCATTGTCGTGGGAAAACTCTCGACGAGCGCCTTCCGCCGATCGCCCAGCGCGACGACTTGCCGCCATGCCTGGCGAATGGGCTCGGGCGCCGGTTCGGCGAGGAAGTAAGCGCGGAGTTTTTGGGCGTGGGCCGGCGTGCGCCGCTCCACGGGGATCGAGACGATCTGATCGATCGTTTCGGCCGTGGCCACCACTTGCACCTCTTCCGGCGTCAGCGTTCGGTCGTAGACGCGCACGTCGTCCAAGAGGCCGTGGAATCGGCCCTCCGGACCGCCCCCTCCGCCAATCCGCAACGGCTGAGCGGTGGCGAAGGTCTGGTTCAGTTCGTCGAGCCGGACGGCCATCGGCTCGGGAGATCCGTCGATGTAAACTTTGACTCCGTTGGCGACGCGCGAGCCATCGTAGGTCACCAGCAGATGGTGCCACTGGCCCGGAAGCAAGCTCCGCTCGGTCTCGACCCGCAGCGCGTCGTCGAGCCAACGCTTGACCAGATTGACCTGCACTTTGCCGCCGGCCAGTGCGACGTAATAACCATCGGCTTGCTCGGCATCGGTCATTCGCGACACGAGCGTGCCGCCGCGGTCACTTTGCGGTCGCACCCACGCCGCGATCGAAAATCGGTCGTAATAGCCGAAGGAGCCGACGTCGCCCGCGTCGATGGTTTGGTTTCCGTCGAAGGCGCAAGCTTGGCCCAGCTTGCCGGGCTCGAACGCTCCCTCGCCCGCTTCGAACCGTTCCCCTTCGAGCCGTCCCCCCTCGAACCGCGCGAGCGCAGGGTCGGCACTGCCCTCCGGCGGCCCCGGCTTCTTGACGGGTGTGACGATCTGCTCTCCCCGCGTGGCTACGGGTCTTGGCGGCAGCGGTCCCGGGCCGACGGCCGGGGCGTGGTTCGCCGGATCGCCGTCAAGGGGGTATTGGACCTCAAGCCCGGTGGTGATTGTCCAATCAAGGGGCTGCGCGGCAACGAACGACTTTTCCCAATCGGCCTGAGCGGCGGCCAGTTGCGGCGACAGCGCCGCGAAGCGGGCCTGTGCGGCGGCAAGCTGCGCCCCGACCTGCGCGAGCTCGTCGCGCTCGCGCGGCGTCGGCGCCTTGACCATCGGCGGCGAGTTGCCGAATTTGACCGCCTTGCCTCGCTCGGGCACGTTGTTGAAGAACGCGAACAGTTGGTAGAAATCGCGCTGCGAGAGCGGGTCGAACTTGTGATCGTGGCAGCGGCAGCAGCCCATCGTCAGTCCGAGCCAGACCGTGGCGGTCGTGTCGACGCGATCCACGACGTACTCGACGGCGTATTCCTCGGGCACGATCCCACCCTCGGCATTGCCGCGATGGTTGCGGTTGAAGCCGGTGGCGATCCGCTGGTCGAGCGTGCAACCCGGCAGCAGATCGCCGGCCAGTTGCTCGATGGTGAATTGATCGAACGGCAGGTTGCGGTTGTAGGCATCGATCACCCAATCGCGCCAGCGCCACATGAACCGTTCGCCGTCGCTCTGGTAGCCGTTGGTGTCGGCGTAGCGGGCGCCGTCGAGCCAGCGGGTCGCCATCCGTTCGCCGAAGCGGGGCGAATCGAGCAGCCGGTCGACCAGGTTCTCGTAAGCACCTGCCGACGCATCGGCCAAAAAGGCATCGACCTCGAAAGGCGTAGGCGGCAGTCCGGTCAAGTCCATGGTCACGCGGCGAATGAGCGTGGTCCGCTCGGCCTCGCCGGCCGGAGCCAACCCTTCGCGTTCGAGTCGTGAGTAAATGAAGGCGTCGATCGGATTGCACACTTCCTTGCCGCCAGCGACGGCCGGAACGGAGGGGCGGCGCGGAGGAATGAAAGACCAATGGCCCTGCCACTTCGCCCCTTGCTCGATCCAGCGGCGGACCAGTTCGATCTGCTCGGCCGAAAGTTTTCGGCCGGAGTCGACCGGCGGCATCCGCTCGTCGGGATCGGTGGAGGCGATGCGGCGGTACAGCTCGCTGGCGGCCGGATCGCCCGGCACGATCGGCCGCGTGCCGTCGCGCTCGGCCCCTTCGTTCATGCCCAAGGCCGCGGATTCGATGTCCAGACGCAGCTCGGCCTTGCGCTTGGCCTGGTCGGGACCGTGACACTGGAAGCAGTTGTCGCTCAACAGCGGCCGGATGTCGCGGTTGAACTCGACGGCGCCGTCCGCCGCCGACAGGCGCGCCGGTGCCGGCCAGGCCAGCAAGGCGAGCGCCACGAACGCGTTGAATGGTTCAAGTCGACGGCGGTGCATACCCCATTCCACCACGCCGGAGGAGAAAAGTCCACATGCCGTGCGCCTGGACTCATCGTTTTGCACGCGTTAAGATACTCGGTTCATCTAGCCCGCCAAAGCCGAAAGAGAGAGGAACCACGGTCCCCATGTCGAAAGATACGATGCCCAAAGATACCATGTCCAACGATACCAACGTCCATTGGCACGCCCATAGCGTCACCCGCCCGGAGCGCGAGGGCCTGAACGGCCACCAGGGGTGCGTGATCTGGTTCACGGGGCTCAGTGCCTGCGGCAAGAGCACGATATCGAACCTGGTGGACCACAAGCTCCATTCGCGCGGCCTGCACAGTTTCGTGCTCGACGGCGACAACGTGCGACACGGCCTGAACGCCGGGCCGGGCATGCTCAAGGAACGGCACGGCGACGAGTTCGCCAAGCGCTTCGGGCTCGGCTTTTCGGCCCAGGACCGCGAAGAAAACATCCGCCGCATCGGGGCCGTCGCCAAGCTTTTCAGCGAGGCCGGCCTGATCACCCTCACCGCCTTCATCAGCCCCTACCGCCGCGACCGCGACGCCGTTCGCGCCACCATGACCCCCGGCGAGTTCATCGAGATCCTCGTGGACGCGCCGATCGAGGTGTGCGAAGCCCGCGATCCCAAGGGGCTTTACAAGAAGGCCAGGGCCGGGGAGCTCAAGGGATTTACCGGCATCGACGATCCCTACGAAGCGCCGCAAAAGCCGGAGCTGGTGCTCGACGCCGGGAAAAAGGACGCCGAAACGCTCGCCGAGGAGGTCATCGCCTACCTGACCAAGGCGGGCAAGATCAAGTAACGAGTGGCTAGCTGTTCGGAGACCGCCGCGCCGCCCGATGGACCAGCCAGAGACTGGCTGGTGCGTGTTTGAATGTGGAATTACGCATGGGGATCCGCGGTGTTTCAAGAGCTGGCGCAGAGATTCAAAATGAGTTGAAAGCAGTCGTCGTTGCCCAGGAGAACGGCAACGGAAGATTTTGCCATGCTAGCTGTGGCGAATTACGCGGTCAATCATGCGTCGCAAGGCAAGACGGTAGGAGCTCTCAAGGAACAGACCTGTGAGGTCGAGACGTGCAACCGACGACCGACGTGTTTGGGCCGCCGGGGCGCGAATGAGACATTTTGCCGCAAGAAGATGGTGGTGGCTGGTGGCAAGCGTCAGCAATGCCCCGGCTAGGATGCGACCGGGGCATCGCTGTGCTCTGCCCGCGGTATCCGCGCAGCGGGTCGGCTTGCCTTTACGCGTGCGATGTCGCGGCGCTTCCGAAGGGCACCAGAGTGTCCATGACTCCTAATTCGTCGTGGACGCGCTCGACGGTGTGCGTGTCGACCAGCGCCAACTGACCTCCGGCCGCCGCGAGCAACGCCAAATCGGCGAGTGCCGACAGTCGACGGACGATGCCGCCCGACAACTCGTGCAGTCGAATCAGAGCGTCGGGAGTGAAGGCCGGATGATTGCGTCCCGCGCGCGAAAGCGACTGTGTGACGAATTGCTCCGTGTCGACCAGGTCCCAAGGCACGATATCGATCCGCAAATCGGCCAAGTCCAGAAGTCGGCGGCCGAAGAACGAAACGCGCTCGGTTCGCCCGGCAATTACCAGCGTAAGCCTCGCGTCGCTGCCGGGCGCCGCGCGGCAGAGCCGGCCCACCTGGTCGAGAACTTCGGGGCCGGCGTCGTCGGCGTCGTCGAACAAGGCCACGGTCCGAATTCCCTGCCAACGGTTCTCGGCCAGCCGGTCGCTGATGGCACGCCAGAGCGCGAACGGGCCGTCCGCTCGGTCGGGGCTTAGCCCCCAGTCGGCTGCGAGTTGCCAGAGCAGGTCGTGGAGCTCCATGCCCAACAGGCTGACTTGCGAAACCTGGCAGCCCGCGTAACGCAGTTGCCTGGCGAAGATTTCCAGCAGCAAAGATTTGCCATTGCCACTGGGCGCCAAAAGCAACCCCAGACGCCGCCCTCCCTCCGCGAGAAAATGCAGCCGGGCCAAGGCCTCTTCGTGCGACGGGCTCGGTAGGTAACGCCGCGCATCGACCCCGTCGGAGAACGGCTTCTCGCGCAAACCCCAATAGGCGTGGTACATCGGGTTTTCCTTGGGCGTGAGGGGATTGGGGGGATGACGAGGGGATAAGATAAGGGGATGACGAAATCGGCAAATTCCCTATCTCTTGTGTAATCGGTAGAATTGGCCCGATGACTTGAAAGAAGCTGTTAGGCGATAGGCGTTAGGCGATTGGCTCGATCGGGTTCGCAAGAAGGCGGGCCGCTGTCGCGAGTCACGGTAGCCTAACGCCTATCGCCTGACGCCTATCGCCTCCGTAACGCCTCCCATGCCCGACCGCTTTTACGTTCCCGAGCCGATCGCGTCCGAGCGGGTCACTCTGGGAGGCGAGGAAGCGCACCACCTGATTCACGTCTTGCGGGCAAAGGCCGGCCTGGCGGTCACGCTGTTCGACGGCGTCGGCAGCGAATTCTCGGCGCGAATCGAACGCGTCGGTCGGACCGAAGTGGAACTGGCCGTCGAAGGCAGCGCCTTAGTCAGTCGAGAGCTGGCGATCGAGCTGACACTGGCCGTCGCCTTACCCAAGGGGGACCGACAGCGGTGGTTGGTCGAAAAGGTGGTCGAACTTGGGGTAAGGCGCCTGGTGCCGTTGCAGACCGACCGGAGTGTCGCCGAACCGCTCGAAAAGGCGCTCATACGGCTGCGGCGGACGGTGATCGAGGCCTCGAAGCAATGCGGCCGGAATCGGCTCATGGAAATCGCGCCGCCGCGAAATTCAATCGAGTGGTTTGCCGAGCCAGGTTCGATCGGCGTGGCCGACCCTTCACGTCGGCGCGCCATGGCCGATCCGAGAGGTGCCATTGGCGCGAGAGAATGGTGCGAGACTTTGCGGTCAACGACGGCGATGCGATCAGCGCTCGTCGCTGTTGGTCCCGAAGGAGGCTGGACCGATTCGGAGCTGGAGTTGGCCCGCGCTCACGGATGGGACGTATTGAGCCTGGGGCCACGAATACTGCGGGTCGAAACGACCGCGGTGGCGCTGGCGGCATTTTTCGGATTGGAATAAGTCAATCATCAAGACCCGCCCGCTTGCGAGCGCGCGCCCGAACTTCGGTCCATGTCGTCGCCGTGACGCGACCCTCGTCGTATCCGGCCGAGCGGCTTTGGGCTATAGCGATCCATTCGTCGGTTGGCATGGGCCATTCGGTTGAAGGAACATCTTCCCAAAGCGCATCGACTAAACGCAATCGATCCATTGGTGCCAGTGTCCGGGCAGCGTCAAGAACTTCGTTAAAAGTTGACATTGTCAGCCTCAATTTCCACGTGGACATTACGATAGCCTACGTGTCCAGGTTCGACGAGTCAATCGACTCCGCATACGGGCGTGCAGCCCACCAAACCAACTGCGGCCGGCTCATTCGGCCGTGGCGAAGCGGTCGGCGGCGCCGACGACCTCTTGAATCTTTTCGTCGGTCAACTCATCGGAGGCGAACACGAACCGCTCGACGATTTGCTTGCGGCGATAGAGCAACACGATCGCGCGGGCGTTTTCGGGCAGGTCGAGCGCGCCGGGACCACCGCTCTCGACGGGAATGGCCAAGGGAAGCGAAAGGCCTCGGCGGTGCGCCAATGTGGCCAGCGTCGGCTGCAATTCGGATGGGCGGCCGTCAAGGAACATCGCAAAACCGCGCAGTCCGTCGCCTCGGTGCGCGTCGATCGTGCGGTCGATCGCTTTGATCAGCGCCTCGCACTGGGCATCGAGCCGATGCACGCACACCAGCGCGACGGGCCTTGCCCCGTACTTGCAGACGAGGCAGGTCGCCAAATCGGGTCGCCGCCCCATCACGTCGCGCACGTAGAACGAAGGCACGGCGGCGCCAACCTCGCACCCCGCCGGTTGCCCTCGGATCGCCTCATCAGCCGACGAACGGATCCCAAAGACCAAGCACAAAGCGAAAGCGACAAACGCCGGCGCGACCGTGACGGCATGACCGGTGCGTCGCTGTCTCATGCTGGCGCCCAATCGACTAATGACCAATGACCAATGACAAGAGACCAATGCCCCTACACCAATTCCGCGATCGGCTTGCCATTCTCGATCATGTAGACGGGCCGGCCGGCCTGGTTGACGAATTGGATGCGTTCGTCGATCCCCAAAACCTGGAACACGGTGGCCATCAGATCCTGCGGGGTGATGGGGGTCGACTGCGGCACGTCGAGCTTCGGCGCCGACTCGCCCACGACCTGGCCCATCTTCAATCCGCCGCCCGCCAAAGCCAGCGTGCTCAAGGGCGCCCAGTGATCGCGCCCCGCCCCACCGTTGATCCGAGGAGTGCGGCCAAATTCACCCGAGATCACCAGCAGAATCTTTTCGCTGAGCCCGCGCTGATGGCAGTCTTCAACGAACGTGGCCACAGAGTGGTCCAGCGCCGGGCAAATCTGTTCCAACGAGGCTTTGATGTTGCCGTGCATGTCCCAGCCGCCGTAATGGAGCGTCACGAAGCCGCAGCCGGCCTCGCACAGCCGCCGGGCTTGCAGCATCTGCTGGCCCAGCCCCTGGCCGTATTGCTCGACCAGCCGCGGGTCTTCCTTGGTCAGATCGAAGGCTTCGGGGGCCCGGTTCAGCACCAAGTTGAAGGCTTGCTTCTCGAATTCGTCGAGGCCTTCCATCAGCTTGTTGGTGTCGGCCTCGCGTTTGAGCTTGTCGAGTCCCTTGAGCAGTCGGCGGCGGTTGCTCAGGCGGCTCTGCGTGAGCTCCAATCGCATGTTCTGCTGGGCCTGCCCGCCTGGATCGAAGGGAGCGGAGGCCGTGCCCAAGAACGATGGGCCGTCGCCGTAGATGCCGCCCAGGCGGACATACGTGGGCATGCCGCTTTGCGGATGGTTCGCACCGCGCACACGCGAGACGATCGCTCCCAGCCCCGGCCGCGATGGCACGCCGCCGTTGTCGGCGTTGCGGTCGTCGTAACCGGTCATGACCCAGTGAGTGCCGCCGCCGTGGCCGCTATTGCCGTGGGCGAACGAGCGGACGACCGCCAGCTTGTCGGCCTGTCTGGCCATTTTGGGGAACGTGCCGCCGAAAGTCACGCCCGGCAGGCTCGTCGCCACCTCGCCGGTGATGCTACGGTATTCCGACGGGGCCGAAAGCTTGGGGTCAAAAGTCTCGATGTGCGTGGGTCCGCCCCCAAGCCATAGCCAGACCACCGAAGTGTCCTTGACCGACCGCCCCGAGGCAGCGGCCTGACTTCGGGCGGCCAACAGGCTCGGCAGCCCGAGCGCCCCGGCGCCAAGGGTGCCAATCTTGAGAAAGTCGCGACGGGTCGAGCCGTCGCAGGCTTGAAATCGACGGCGGGTGAGCAGGTTCAACACGGTTGAAGCTCCTTTTTCAATCTTCCAGCGGTTCAGCGTCTAACGGGAACCGCGAAAGGTCAATGTACCATATCCGTTGCCCGCCCCAACATGGATTGTCGGGGAGGCGGGTTTGGTTACGGCTTCACGGTGGCCCAGGCAGAGCCTAAGCGATGTTACACTCTGCCGCCAGCCACCGCTTTTTTCTCTTGGCAAAAGTGTCTCATTTTTGTCTGCGTGAAGGTCGGTCGGCGGCCAGTGATCCGCGCTCGCGAATGGAGTTTCCAGGCAATTCGTGGTAAGATGAGTTCAAGCAGTGTTCCCGGAAAATCGCGATGGAGCCGCCGTCAAACTCGAGAATTCCGCAATTTCGAGCGGACGGCTATTTGCCAGAAGGCTTGTACCGTGCCACCGAAGCCGAAGTTACATTCCGGTTTGGCTCATCCACTCGATCCAGAAGACGGCTCATCCTTCGAGTGCGGCGCTGGATTGCATTGGGTCGAGAGGTTGGTGCCAAGCGCTTTTTGATCGACGGAAGTTTCGTGACGGCCAAAAAGGAACCCAACGACATTGACGCGGTCATTGCGATTCCAATCGATTTCAAACAGATGGTGGAACAAGGCTTCGAGCCAGCCGTCGAACTCGAAGAGATGTTGCTCAGCCGCCGCCCAGAGGAGATTTTCGCGGCGGAAGACGAGGACGACTGGGACGAGTGGCTTGAATTCTTCAGTCGCACGCGTGAAGTCGACGGGCGGCGCAAGGGGATTGTGGAGGTTGAATTATGATCGCGAACCCAGCGGAATATCAAAAAGCGCAAGACGAGATCCTCCGCCTCGAGGAATGGTTGAAACAATTACAACGATCGCATCCAATCGGATCCAAGGGCTTTACTAAGGCCGGCATCCGCAAGATGATCGCACGGTTGCATGAGGAGCTCGCGATCTTCGAAGGCAGCGAAGAGGCAAGACAACCAAATCAAAACTGAGGCGAGAAACACTCCAAGTCGTTGACGCACATGGACCCCTTGCGAAGCGACATGTCGAGCGAGCCCGACCAACCCTCCAGCGGCACGTCGCGGACCTTGCTGGAGCGTGTCCAGGCCGATGACGGCGCGGCGTGGGACCGGCTGGTGACGCTCTACGGCCCGCTGGTTTACCAATGGTGCGGACGGTGGGATTTGCAGGAGTGCGATCGGGCCGACGTCTTTCAGGAAGTGTTCCAGGCCGTTTCGAGCCACATCGGCAAGTTCCGCAAAACCCAGCCCGGCGATACGTTCCGCGGCTGGCTGCGGACGATCACGCGGAACAAGATCCACGATTTCTTCCGCCGCCTGGGGCGCGAGCCGGCCGGCGAAGGGGGCACGGCGGCGGGCATGCGCCTGGCGCAATTCCCGGCGGGCGGCGGCGATGATTCGGCGGCCGACGACGACCACGCCGATCGCGGCCTGTTCCTCCGCGCCCTGGAGTTGATTCGCGCCGAGTTCGAACCGCGTACCTGGCAAGCCTTCTGGAGCACCGCCGTCGATGACCGGCCGGCAAAGGATGTGGCCGATGAGCTGTCGATGAGCCCCGGCGCGGTTCGCGTGGCGAAGTCGCGAGTGTTGCAGCGGCTTCGAGAAGAGTTGGGCGAATTGAGCGGATGAGACCGGGCGACTAAAGGCGTCATGTAACGCGGCGGCGTTTAATTATCAGGGTGCGCATTCTCCGAATCAAAGACGATGAGCCAACTCGACTGCCCCACTGACGCCGAGCTCTCGCGGTTCGCCCTGGGCGACCTTCCGCGGCCGGTCTTGGCGCGCTTGGCCGAGCACGTCGAGCGCTGTCCGGCCTGCGAAACCGCTCTGGGCGCCATCGACGGACTGGGCGACACGCTGCTGCGGCAATTGCGCCTGGCCGATGGGCCGGCGGAAGAACTGGCCGTCGACGAGCCGCCCGGGCCGCTGCTCGAAGCGGCGCGGGCGGCCCTGCGCCAACGCCCGGCGCCCGGTTGGCTTTCGCCCGACGGACCGAGGCGTTTGGGAAAGTTCGAACTGCTGGAGGAGCTTGGAGTCGGCTCGTACGGCTACGTGTTCCGCGCCCGCGATACGGAGCTCGACCGAATCGTGGCGATCAAGATCCTGCGCGCCGGGCGGCTGGCCGGCCGCGACGACATCGAACGATTTCTGCGCGAAGCGCGCAGCGCCGCCCACCTCAAGCACCCGGGCGTCGTTTCGCTCTACGACAGCGGCCAAACCGAGGACGGCACCTGCTACCTGGTCGAGGAATTCGTGGCCGGCACGACGCTGGCCGAGCGTCTGCGACGCGCCAGCGTGAGCGATCGCCAGGCGGCGGCGTGGATTGCGGAGGTGGCCGACGCGCTCGACTACGCGCACCGCCACGGCGTGATCCATCGCGACATCAAGCCCTCGAACATCATCCTCGACGACGAAGGATGCCCGCACCTCGCCGATTTCGGACTGGCGAAGCGCGAGACCGATGAAACTCACTTCACTCCCGACGGTCAGGTGCTGGGAACGCCGGCCTACATGTCGCCCGAGCAGGCCTCCGGCGATTCGCGCCAGGTCGATGCGCGCAGCGACCAGTACAGCCTGGGCGTGGTGCTCTATGAGCTGTTGACCAGCGAGCAACCGTTCCACGGCAACCGGCGGATGCTGCTGTTGCAAGTGCTCGAAGACGAGCCGCGTCCTCCCCGGCGACTGAACGACCGAATTGCCCGCGACCTGGAGACGATCTGCCTCAAGGCGATGGCCAAGTCGCCGGCGCGGCGCTACGCGACGGCGGGCGAGCTGGCCGGCGACCTGCGTCGCTGGCTGCGCGGCGACGCGATCCGCGCCAGGCCCATCGGCGCGTTCGAGCGGCTGCGGCGCTGGTGCCGGCGCAACCCAGTGGCGGCCAGCCTGCTGGTGGCGGTGTCGCTGGGTTCGGCGTTTGGGTTATGGCACCTGTCGCGGCTGTCGGCCCAGCTCGTGCAATCGACGGCGCTGGAAAGCGCGGAGCAGGAGTCGGAAATGTTGGCGGTGGTCAACGAAGACTATTCGAAGATCGTCGAACGGCTCGGCCCGCAAAAGGTCGTCATTACGCACGACTACGCCCTGCGCGAAGGCGCCATCCCGCTTCCGGCGACGCTGACGATCGACTTGGGAAGGCACATCAGCCAGAAGAGCGCATCGGGCATGCAGGTGCGGCTCTACAGCGATCACCCCTTCCGGCAACGGACCGACAGCGGCGCCAGGGACGCCTTCGAGCGGGCGGCGCTCGACCATGCGGGCGTGACCCTGGAAAAGCCGTTCTGGAGCTTCGAGGATTTCGAAGGGCGGCCATCGCTGCGTTATACGACTGCCCGTCGGATGGAGGAGACCTGTGTCCGTTGTCACAACACCCACCCCGATAGCCCCAAAAAGGATTGGAAAGTGGGGGACGTGTCCGGAGTGCTTGAAATCATTCGCCCCTTGGACCGCGACATTAGCCGGGTAAAGGAAGGACTGCGCGGCACGTTTGTTTTGATGGGCGTCATTTCGGCCGGACTGCTGGGGTTGTGCTGCTTGGTGATTCTGCTGGGCAACCGGCGACGGCCGTAGGTCCTGCTCGTCTCGCGGTCTTTACTGGTACAGAAAGTTGCCGAATAATACGATCGAAGAATGAGGCCCTAATGCTGCGTCAATCGTGGTTTGAGATGCAGAGTGCTCGTAGTTTGTAGTGGTTTGTAGGTGGGAAAAGACCGCCTTGGGCGGGCGACGGCCCACCAACACCGAAGCCGGCCACCGGCGATCGATTGACGGATGCGTCGACGGATGGGGGGCCGGCGATCGCTCCGCGAACTTGTCCCACCCAAACCTCGCCCCTACGCCGAGCAGCTCGAAGCGATCGCCACCCGCGACGGCGATACGCTATTGAAGGAGTTGGAGGGCGCCATCCGCGAGCAGCAGCAAGACCGGGCCTGCGCACTGGTGCAGTGCTACGGCCAGCAGGGCTACGACGCGCGGCCGGCATTCAACCTGTTGTTGAAATTCGCCATCAGCGAGGACGGCGCGTTGCACGCCGAAAAGTACTACCGCACGACGAGCGACGAATTCGCTTCGACGCGGCCGTCGTTCCGTTGGCGGCAACTCGTCGCGTTGGCCCGCGTGACCGCCAGTGAGTTCGGCCGTCCCACCGACGGCTACGCGGAGGCCTGCGAACTGCTGAAGGTGTAACCACGTAGCGGCGATAATGTGCGCCGATCCTGGCCCACCAACTGGGTAGCCGGCCCGCGACAATACATACGAAAACGGATGGTGGGCCGTCCATCGCTCCGCGATCTTGTCCCACCCTACCCGAACGCCACACGGGGGTTTGCTGAGTTGGCGCCACGGGAATCAGCGCCCCGTAGGGGGGTTTGCAACCCTTGGCGCGAGGTCGCGGACCAGGCGTGTTTCCCCTGGCTTTTATCGCGCCGCACCTTCGCTGCTCAGGGACCTTCGGCCAACTCGTATTCTCGCCGTAGCGACCGGTACCATTTCTTCCAATACGCGACGACCTGCTTGCGGGTAGCAATGTCGTCCTCGCCGTGGAAGCCGGGACCCGAGAACTTGCGGCTGAGGAACCGCAGTGCGTCGTTGGCGGCGCGATACACGTCCGGACTTGGGTCGCGCAGGGCCTCGATCACCAGCGGCACGTCGTCGAGGTTGTGCAGTTCGGCCAGCTTCCTCAGGACCATGCGCTTCGCCCCCGGCGATTTGGCGTCGGCGAGAAGCTCGCGCAACCGGCTGCGAAATTCGCCAAAATCGTGGTCATCGCCCGCCAGTTGTACGTCGCTGAGATTGACCGAGTGCCCGGCCGCGAGCCCGTCCAAAAGGATTTGAATCTCATTGAGTGATTGGTGGCGGTTCCCCCGCGCGTTCCTCTCTTTGCGCTCCAGCTCGGCCAGTGTTCCGCCTTCGAGTACTCCGCCGCCCAAGCGAGCTACGATCTTCTGTCGCATCGATCGCAAGAGGAACAACGTTGCGAAGCAGGTATCGACCACGGCCCCTGTGGGGTGCGGCGATTCCCAATGGCCATCGGCCTCCTGGTGCGAAATCAGGGACTTCGCTCCCTCAACGAATCGGGGGGTGTCTGGGTCGCGTCGACCGTCTGAGAAGTCCTTGAACGTCTGGTAGCGCTCCAATGCGTAGAGGTAATAGTAAGGGTGGAAGTCGGGGTGGATCGTATAGATGGCGTCCATATGTTGATTGGCTTTCCCGATCCGTTCCCAGAGTAGCTTCGTGTCGACCCGCGTCGTTTCCCTTCCCTTGTGGCCGGCTCCAGGTTTCTTCACCTTTTTCAAGGGGTTGTCCGCGTCTTCCGAGCCCGCATCGAGTTTCTCTTCGAGCAGCCCGAAGAAATCGGCGCACATGTAGAGGCAACCAGAGCCCGCAACGCACATGCTCTGGGTCGTTTGGTCCTGCGCGACGGGAGTGAAGCTGCCGGGATCCTTGCCCTGGTAGCCGAAGCCGCCGTCGGGCGCCTGGGTGCGCAGCAGCCAATTGGCCACGTTTTCCCAGCATTCCAGCGGCGTGCCGTGGCCTGCCGCGTCGGCCGACCAGAGTCCGAGCACGGCCATTTGGGTCATCGACGTGTCGCCGGTCTCCAGGTGGGAATAGCCCCAGCCGCCGTGCGGCTTTTGCATCCGCCTCAACTGCTCGACAAGCTGATCGATCGACTCCGCCTGCCGCTCGCGTTCGTCCGGCGGCAGCTCGCAGAGGAAAACCAGCATCAGCCCGACCGTATAAACGTCGTCCTGGATGACCGGCTGTGTCAACTGCCGCAGCGTCGCGGCCAGCGCCGCTTGCACCGCCGGATGGTCGGGCCTGCGGGCCTTGAGAAACGTCAATCCGACCAACGCTTTACCGCCGGGGCGTGGCTCGTCGCCGCCATGCTTTTCCAAATAATCGAGGGCTTTCTCGACGGCCGCCTCGACCTCCGGACTTGCGAACGTAAACTCTTCGGCTGGGGCGTCGGGAAGCCAGAGCGTGCCTGGCATGACGAAAACGACAACGGCCAAAAAGCGCCCGACGCGCGGCACTGCGATCTTCACTGTTCCACCTCGTCCGAGAGAAAGGAAATGGGGGACGGGACTTCACGTGATCCTAAGTGTGGCGTCGTGTCGAGTCAAGTTCCGCATCGTTGCTCGATTCCCACCAGGTCGCCAACTTGCTGCGTGACGTGGCCAACCAACCGACCGCAACCCCAACACGATCGACGCCCGCCAGGCTGGGCTTCACGCCAAGCGACTCTAGGTTTATTGGCCATGATTTCTTTTTTGGCGGTTGTTTTGGAGTAGAGTAGGGGAGGGAGATTTCGCTGTTTAGGCTACGGCTTACTTCTGTGTCGGGGTTTCCCCCTTTTGTGGCGCAATATCCGCCTGCCGTGCATCGAAACTCCCCTCCCCCCTCGTCAAACCGGACGGGCGGT
>DATLQY010000346.1:0-5128 GCA_035534975.1 Pirellulales bacterium | reverse complement strand
CCGCAATCAACTCCGGCGTCGATTTCTCGGGCTTGCCACACCCGTACGACGCCAGCAGGAGTAGCGGGACCCAGAGCAGATCAACGTATTGTATACGGCGGTGCATATTCGAGCTCCTGAAATGAAATAGCGCATTCAGTTTTGTACACTCATGGCCTCGCTGCCGGCGACGGTGGCCATGGCCTGGTAAACGTACCCGTTCACCTCGTTGTGGATAAACACCACAGACCCGTCGCAGCGCAGGAAGTTTACCCCTTGGGGGTGGAAGCTGTAAAAGACGTCCGGGTCCCAGATCGGGACGTCGACGTTCGGCAAGTGCGTGGCGTTGCAGTGGGCGAGCACCAGCGCCTCGCCGAAGTCGGCGTTATCATACGCGGCACCGGGCGGCGGCGCGTAGGGAGCAGGCGGGTTGCCGGCCATCCAGGCGGGACACCGGCCGCCCGGCACCGCCCCGGTCCAGGTGCTGGGGGAGTGGTTGCTGGATCGTTCGCCAGCCAAGATGGTAGCGCTCGTACCGTCCTTGACGTCGGTAAGTTTCGTATGGCTGTTGCGCCAGAACACTCCCCTGGCGCCGGGGCCGAAAACGCCGTTGGGGATGCCGTCGGCCCAGGGCCCCGGCAGGACGAGGCCGGTCGCCCCGTTGAAGCACTCGATCCAGCCGTCGCAGCCGACATAGTTGCCGTGCGCCACCGTGGCGATGGGCACCGAGAGGGTGCTGTCGTAGATCGGAACGGGATCCTGGTTGGGGTCAGACGGGCACTGGAAGACGGGGAGGGGTACTAGTGACACAGCGGCGTTGACCCCGAACCCCACCGGCTGGCTGAAGTTGATCTGGTTGAACACGTTGCCCTGTTCGATGTTCGGCAGTATCATGGACGCCCAGCCCCAGCCTGGCCCAAGGTCGCCGTCCGGGGTGATCGTCGGGTTGTTGTTGAGGTCGACGTAGCCGGGCGGCAAGACCCCCTTCATTTCGTGGTACGCGTGCAACCCAATCCCGATCTGTTTGAGGTTGTTGGTACACGTGGTCCGGGCCGCGGACTCACGAGCCGCTTGGACGGCGGGGAGCAGAAGTGCGACGAGCAAACCAATAATCGCGATCACGACCAGTAATTCGATCAGCGTGAACGCGCGACGTTGAATACGCATGAAAAAACCTCCTCCAATGAAAGATGAGCTAATATGTGAACTAACGGCGCCCTGGCGGCAACGGTCCGCCACGAGCGATTGGGAAATCCTCGCCAGCGCGGCACCGTTGGCGAGGCACCCGTGTCGCGAAGACGCGACGCGCATGCGCCCGCGGGGAAGGAAAAGAATCAGCCCGCCGCGGGAGGAGCGCGGGCAAGGCAATCGGAGGGAACCGAAGTGCAGAAGGAGCCGAGGGGCACGACACGTAGATCGTTGGTCAGCTCGCCCAAGGGCGGTTCGGCGACCGGCAAGCTGGGCAATGAGCTTTGCGCCACGAAGCGGCAAACGGCGCATGAGTCGTCATGGTCGCTTGGGTGGCCACAGCCGTCGTTCGTGTCGGCGTCGCGTGGCGTTTCCGGGCGGCCATGCTTGTGCCCGGCGCGCTCCACCCGCTCTGCAATGGCGCAATCGACCGCGACCGCCGGGTGGAGTTGCTCGACACGCACCGCGCGGTGCGTGTGCCAGAGATCCGAGAACGTACATGCCAACGCATACGCGACGAGCGCGAGCAAGGCGATTCGTTGGCGCCGTCGAACGTCCATGGGAAGACTCGGAGAAACCAGCCCCGCTTTGCAACTGAATTGCAAATATAGGGCGCGGCCGGAAGTTCGTCAATACCCCGATACGCGCCGATCAGCGGGCGGCCGCCGGCGCGCTGGAACGTGGCTGCTCCAGGTACGCGAGGAATTCCCTGGGCTGTGGCAGGTCGGGTTGAAGAGCGACTGCTTGCTGGAATGAATGCTTGGCTTCGGCTGTGCGCTCGTGGGCGGCGAGGATGATGCCGACGTTGGAATGGGCGGCGGCCGGGCCAAGGACTTTGGCGAACGCGTCGAAGCTTTCCTGAAAGCGTTCCTGTTACCCCAGCGTCAGGCCCAGGTTCACGTACGCCCGTTCGTGCTCGGGCGATTGGGCGATCGCGCGAAGGAAGTGTTCCTCGGCCTGTTGCCAATCGTGGCGATGGTAATAGTAGTAGCCGAGATCGTCCAATAGGTCCGCGTCCTTAGGGGTGAGCTTGAGTGCCTTGTCGAATTCAGCCAATGCCCGCGCGTCGTTGCCCTGCTGATCGTAGAGCACCGCCAGGTAACCGGGTGCGGCCATCTGTGCCGCCCCTGCCCAGATGCCGCTGAATGCGGGCATCCCCGGTTGGACTTGCAAATTAGAAAATAATTTCTATATTGCAAGCATGCCCCGCACGCTCCCCCGTCGAATCGCCCAGGTAGTCCGGCGCCGCTTGGCCCAGTACCCGGCGGTGGCCCTGGTCGGCCCGCGACAGTCGGGCAAGACGACGCTGGCCCGCCAAATCGGAGGCGAGTATTTCGATCTCGAACAGGAACCCCAACGACTGCGGCTCGATCTCGAATGGCCCGGCCTGGCCGCCGGTCGTCGGCTGGTGATCCTGGACGAAGCGCAAACCTGGCCCGAGTTGTTTGCCCGGCTGCGCGGCGAAATCGATCGTGACCGCCGCCGCAACGGACGGTTCCTGCTCTTGGGTTCGGTTTCGCCCGCGCTGGCCGCGCAGGTAGCCGAGTCGCTTGCCGGACGGCTTTCGGTCGTGGAATTGACTCCCCTGACGTGGAACGAATTGCCCACGGCCGCATCGCAAAAGCGACTTTGGTGGTGCGGTGGGTATCCCGACGGGGGTGTGCTGGTTCCGCGCCGATTCCCGCGCTGGCAGTTGGACTATCTGACGCTGATCGCGCAGCGCGACTTGCCGGCCTGGGGCATGCCGGCCAAGCCGCAAGTCACGGACCGTTTCTTTCGCATGCTCGCCGCCAACCATGGCCAGGCCTGGAATGCCTCGCAACTGGGGCAGAGCCTCGGCCTCTCGTACCACACGGTCAATACGTACCTCGATTTCTGCGCTGGTGCGTTCTTGCTCCGCCGCCTCGCCCCGTACCACACGAACCTGCCGAAACGAGTTGTCAAAAGTCCGAAAGTCTACTGGCGCGACAGCGGCCTACTGCACGCCTTGCTCAACGTGCCGGATCGAAAACAACTGCTTGCCCAGCCTTGGGTGGGGATGAGTTGGGAGGGGTTTGTCATCGAGCAAATCCTCGCGGCGCTCGCCCAGGCAGACTGTGTCTTCCAGCCCTATTTCTTGCGCACCAGCGATTCGTGCGAACTCGACTTGCTGCTTGACTTTGGCGCGGCCCGTTGGGCCGTCGAGATCAAGCTCACGGCGTCGCCAACGACCCAAGACGTCAAACAGCTCAACCGCGCGGCTGACCTGGTGAACGCCCAACGGCGTTTCCTGATTTCACAAACGCGCGAGTCTGCGGTGGCAGCCAACCTTGTCTCGTGGGATCTCGCGCGGATGCTTGAGCATATCGAGGAACAGTTCAGATAAATGCTCTCAAACGCCTTTGGACGCCGCGAACCGGATCCACGCCGCGGCGATCGCGAAGTACCGGTTGGCATGGTGGTGCTATTTTCCCAGCGATTCGAGCAGCTTCTTGACGTCGTCCATCTCCGTGGCGTGTTCCTGTTCGAAGTCCTCGTGCGCCTTTCGCATGGCGGCGTGCCTGGTGACGACAGTGGTGGTTGGCATCGCCTATGCCGTCGACAAACCCTTGTTTCCGCGAGGAACGATCCCTGAGCAGCATACGCACGTTTTCGACGTTTACTGCGCGCCGTTCCACGGCACGGGCGATGCCACGCCGGCCGAGGTGTGGAGGCAGCTCCACGAGCACCTGGCGCCGTTCGAAATGGTTGGGACGGTCATCCTTGGGGGGCTGTTCCTGACGGGTCTTGCGTTGCGTCGTTTCGATGGGCGCTGGCGGATCGAGGATTGGCTCCAGCGGCCGCCGGTTGCGGTGTCACACGCGCCGGCCTGGCACAGCCGGCCCCTGCCGGCCCCGGTGCTGGGCGGCACGGCCTTGTTGGGGCTGCTGGCCTTGAGCGGCGTCGGCTGTTTCATCTACTATCCCGAGGCCAAGGAATCGATCGAACAAATGCGTGTCATCAAGACCGAGGCGCTGACGGCGGCGCTCGGCGGCGAGGAAGAGCTCGCGGAACACTGGATCGAGGCTTGGGACGACTGGACGAGACGCCTTCAAGTAGGCGTCTATCTACGGCAGGGCGGTTTGAGCGAGTCGCAGCGGAGAGAGGCACAGCAGCTTCGCGACGACCTCGAATTGCTCGATCATTCCGTGGAAGAGGACGACCGTGAAGCGGTGCGCCGACATGCCGCAAGCGTCGAGGCGACATACCAGCGGCTGCGCGCGGCGTACCTGGCGGCAAGCTGATCATCGCGATTTGGATTTCAACAGGGGAGCCCGGGGTCGTAGAGCGGGTGCGACGGCGCGCCGATGCCCTTGGTGATCGTCCAGACCGGTTCGGCCGCCTCGACGACGCCCGCCAATGCGGCCAGCATCGCAAGGACGAGCGTCCAGCAACTAAGCACCGCTCGCGTGTAATTCATGAAAACTCCAGTCGAGCAGGTGGCGCTTACTTGCTCGACGCCTTGTCGAAGCGCGCTGCAACGGTCTCCCAGTTGACGACGCTCCACCAGGCGGCGATGTAATCGGCGCGGCGGTTCTGGTACTTCAGGTAATAAGCGTGCTCCCAGACGTCGAGCCCGATGACCGGGAATTTGCCTTCCATCAGGGGGCTATCCTGGTTGGCGGTTGAGTAGATGTCCAGTTTCCCGGCATTGCCCTTAATCAGCCACGCCCAGCCGGAGCCGAAGCGAGTGGTTGCCGCGGCGGTGAACTTTTCTTTGAACGGGTCAAATCCGCCGAAGGCGCTCGTGATGGCTTCCGCCAGCTTGCCGGAGGGCTGTCCGCCTTTTTTGGGTCCCATGATGGTCCAGAACAGGGAATGGTTCGAGTGGCCGCCGGCGTTGTTGCGAACGGCGGTCCGGATATTTTCCGGAACAATCGCGCAGTTGTTGGCCAGCAACTCCTCGAGCGACTTCCCGGCCAGGTTGGGCGCCGATTCCAGC
>DATLQY010000345.1:0-19584 GCA_035534975.1 Pirellulales bacterium | reverse complement strand
TTGCCGTCTGGGCGCCAAACGCGAGGGACGTCACGGTTGAAGCGTTCGGCGTGGGGAACCACCCGCTTCGGCCGCGGGGACGATCGGGCATTTGGGAGGCTTTCGTGCCTGGGCTTGAGCCTGGCGCCGTTTACAAGTACCGCATCCAGTCGCGGTTCGACGACTTTCAAGTCGAGAAGGCCGACCCTTTCGGTTTCTACAGCGAGGTCCCACCCCGCACGGCTTCGGTGGTACATTCGCTCGATTACGACTGGAAGGACCAGGCTTGGATGGCCGCGCGCGCGGGCCGCAACGCGCTCGACGCGCCCTGGTCCATTTACGAACTGCACCTTGGCTCGTGGCGGCGAACGCCCGACGGCTTCTGGCTCACGTACCGCGAGCTGGCCGCGCCTTTGGTCGAGTACCTGCGGCGGACGGGCTTCACGCACGTCGAATTCATGCCGCTCGGCGAACACCCATTTTACGGCTCCTGGGGCTATCAGACCGTCGGCTATTTCACACCCACGGCCCGCTACGGGACCCCGCAGGATTTGATGTACCTCATCGACCAGTTGCACCAGAACGGGATCGGCGTGGTCCTCGACTGGGTGCCTTCGCACTTTCCCAACGACGGCCATGGACTCGCTTACTTCGACGGCACGCACCTCTACGAGCACGCCGACCCAAAACAGGGTCTGCATCCCGACTGGAATACGTTCATCTTCAATTTCGGGCGTAACGAAGTCCGCAGCTTCCTGCTCTCGAGCGCGCTATTCTGGCTCGACAAGTACCACATCGACGGCGTGCGGGTGGATGCCGTGGCCTCGATGCTGCGCCTCGATTACTCGCGCCGCCCCGGTGAGTGGGTCCCCAACGAATTCGGCGGACCTGAGAACCTGGCCGCGATTCACTTCCTTCGCGACTTCAATCGGCACGTTTACGCCGACTACCCCGACGTGCAGACCTTCGCCGAGGAATCGAGCTCGTGGCCGATGGTCTCGCGGCCGACTTATGTCGGCGGGCTCGGCTTCGGCTTCAAATGGGACATGGGTTGGATGCATGACACCCTGCGCTACATGGGAAAGGACCCAATTTTCCGCAGGTACGAGCACAGCGCCCTCACCTTCCGCGGCATGTATGCCTGCTCCGAGAATTTCGTCCTTTCGCTCTCGCATGACGAGGTGGTTTACGGCAAGGGCTCGCTGCTGAACAAGATGCCGGGCGACGAATGGCGGAAGTTCGCCAACCTCAGGCTGTTGTTTGGTTACATGTATGCGCTGCCGGGCAAGAAGCTGCTCTTCATGGGCGACGAGATCGGCGCGCGCGACGAATGGAACCACGACGCGCAGCTCGATTGGGGGCTGCTCGACATGGCGCCGCACCGGGGCGTACACCGCTGGGTCGCCGACCTGAACCGCGCCTACCGCGGAGAACCGGCCCTGTTCGAGCTCGACTTCCAGCCTGAGGGCTTCGAGTGGATCGACTGTTGCGACAGCGAGCAGAGCACGATCAGCTTCATTCGCCGCGGCCGGACCGACGAAAGGCCGCTGGTCGCGGTGTGCAACTTCACGCCCGTCGTGCGCCGCAACTATCGGCTGGGTGTGCCGGGGGGCGGTTGGTGGCGCGAGTTGCTCAACAGCGACGCCCATGACTACGGAGGCAGCGGCCAGGGAAACCTCGGCGGTGCTGAGGCCTCGCCGATTGGCGCTCACGGCCGCCCCTGGTCGTTGAACATCACCCTTCCGCCGCTGGCAATGGTGCTCTGGAAATGGGCTTAGCCACTGCTATGCCTTCTCGTTGCGCAGCAACGATCGTCACGCGTCGTCACGGTGGCCGGAACATAGTTCGGCGTGGCAATTTGGGGGAAATATGGGTCGTTCATCGCAGGGAGCCAAGTCAAACCGGACCGCGCGAGGTATAACCATGGGCAGGTATAATCCGTAGAAAAAAGCGCTCGATTCCGGTCAAAGCGCACGGTCTCGATGCGCTTTGGTTCTCACGCATTGCACGACGAAGGGCGGGCGGGGGGCGCAAGCCTCCCGGTGAGTTTGGGACAAAGGCATTTCGCGACGGCGGTCCCCGCTCACTCCTCGCGCCCAAAGGGGCCAATTGGCCCCTTTGGACTTGCCTTACTGGTAACGACTTGCGCATGGTCGACCCCGCTACGGTGGGGCTGCCGGCGCTCATTTCAAGACGGCACGCGACTGCCGAAGAAGAGCATCTAGCCGGATTCCGTGTTCCGACTTGCGCGTTCCCGACACGAGGGTAGTCGTGCATGCCTTGCGTAACGGGAGTCAGAAGCATCGTTTCGCTGCCCACTGGACAATGTCTTGCCGGGCGTTAACGTAGGTAGCATATTTTGGCTGTCTCAACGCTTCTATTCGATCGGTCTGGGCAAGACTTTGCCAACGTCCTATGTTATTGCCAATACTACGTTTGCGTCTCTTGGTGGCGGCATTGGGAGAGCGATTGCCAACGCCGTGGTGGCGTTCGCAGTTTCTTTCGCCAGCGGGCGCCAATTTCATCGAGCGCGTTTTCCCTCGCACGGCCCAGGCCGCCGCCCTTGAATCGATCACTCTGGCTGCTTCGCGCGATCACGACGCACACCTCGCTCCGCACGCATTTCACCTGTTTCGGCTGCCGATCTATCTAGAAGACCAGCTTTCTCTCCATCTTCGAGAGCATGGTTTCGCTCTCTTGGGAGCGGTTCCTTTGTCGAGCGATGACGCGATTGCGCGTTTGACTGAGCTGGGTCGACCGGAAACACAACCGCGCGCGGAAGGACCGCGCAACCTTGGCCCGGTCAGCCGATTCGGCGATCCAAAGGTGCAGAGCGGCGTGGCGTCCTTGTACGCACAGGCGGCCCGTGCTGGCAGTCGCGTATTTCCCTACTTTGAGGCTGCCGCGCAATGATCAAGGCGATCACCGTCGGCGATGACCGCCGGTACACGATCCGCACATCGAAAGGCACGGCGATGCTCGCCGAGACACGTGTTTTGTTGCGCGCCTGGGAGCCGCCGGAAACCGCGACGGCGCTGGCCGAAAAAGCACTGGCCCGTGACGTGTTGGCGAAATCCACAGCGCGGAGAGCGAAGGACGTTGTCCGCCGCGTCTTCGCGCCGCGGTTTTTGGAAGCGCCGGGCTGTCCAGCCGCGCGGTTGAAGCGTTTGCTCGATCGTGCGCCCAATGGCGACTGGTTCCGTGATATCTGCCTGATCTACACGGCGCGCGCCGACTTCCTCGTTCGCGACGCGATCACCGTGCTGCTGAGGCGCGCCGCGCTGGAGGGGCGTTGCTCCTTAGGCGTCGAAACCGTGATCGCTTTCCTCGACGAGGCCGAACACGCCGGCCGGATGCAGAAGCCTTGGTCGCGCGAAGTCAAACGGAAGGTCGCTCGCGGCTTGCTAAAGATGCTGACCGAGTTTGGCTTCCTGGCGCCGGCGGCACGGGGACCGCGCGAGATCATTCGATTTCGCCCGTCCCGGCTCGCAATCGCCTACCTGGCGTTCGACTTGCACTTTGCCGGCCACACCGACGCGGCGCTGGTCGCCCACGGCGACTGGCGGCTTTGGCTACTCGACGAGTCGCAGGTTCGCGCGGCGCTCGACGAATTGAGCCGCCCAGGCTCATGGTTTTTCCAGGCCGCGGGATCGGTGGTCCGAATCGGGTGGGGACCTTCAACTATGGAGGAGGCGTTGGATGTCCTCGCTCGACTCGACGTTTGAGGAGTTGGTTTCGCTGCTAGGAAAGCCGGAAGCGCTTGACCCGGCAAAGAGCGATCCGGTCTTCTATTTCGTTCACGATCCCCAACAAACGCTTGAGGTCAAGCGAAGCATTCCGCGTTGGATCGCTCGGCTGCGGCAGGACGGGCATCAGGTGCAAACCGTGTCGTTGGCGCGCCTGCTCTGGGACGCAATCGACGGCAGCGGTCGCTGGGACGACTGGCTCGACTCGGAAGCGGATTATGCTCCCGAAGAAATCAACGACGCGGTTCGCGACGTGCTGCGCGGAGAACACGGGCTGGTCGCGGCCGTGGCGCCCTATGTAACCGGTCCGGCGGCTGGCAAAGTGCTCTTCCTCACGGATGCCGCACTCGTACATCCCTATTTCCGCCTTCGCACGCTCGAATCGGCGTTGCACGATCGATTCGAAACGCCGACCGTGCTGTTTTATCCCGGCAGCCGTGCCGGCCAGTTCGGGCTGCAATTTCTGGGTTTCTACCCGGAAGACGGCAACTACCGCTCGACCCTGCTCGGGGGCAACGTATGAACCTTGTTCGCGAGCTCTTCTCCAGCCAGAAGCCCATCGATCGTCGCATCGAGAAGGTCATCGACTACTACGCCACCGACGACGACCGCCTTGAGCGCGAAGTCGGCGAGTACATCGTCACCGAGCGGATCGAAACCTGCTTGCGCCGCTTCCTCGACGCGTACGGCGAAGGGACGCGCACAGGCAACGTCACCGAAATCGGCATCTGGGTCTCCGGCTTCTATGGCTCCGGCAAGAGCTCGTTCACGAAGTACCTGGGTTTTGCGCTCGATCCGACGCGCAAAGTCGGCGAAAGTCCGTTCTTGAATTTGTTCTGCGAGCGGATCCCATCGAAAGAAATTCAGGCCCAGTTGCGGACCTTGGTCAGCCGTGAGCCCGCCGCCGTCGTGATGCTCGACCTGGGCGCCGAGCAGTTGGCCGACACGGCCACGGCGACGGTCAGCGCCGTGTTGTACTGGAAGGTCATGCAATGGGCGAAATTCTCGAAAGAAAAGAAGCTCGCCCGCCTGGAGCTGACACTCGACGAGCACGGCCGGCTCGACGAATTCCGCGCGGCATACCGTCGCCAATTCCCCGGCAAAGGTGAATGGGATGACGTCCACGACGATCCGCTGGTCGGCATTGCGCGCGCTGACCAGCTCGTGCCTGAGTTCCTCCCCGACGACTTCCCCGAACGCGGTCAGTTCCGCACGCAGAAATTCGAAGAGACCCTGACCGCGCGCCAGCAGGCCGAGCGGATGCTCGACCTGATCCGCCGCAAGAGTGGCTGTCAGAACGTCGTGTTCTTGATTGACGAAGCCGGCCAGTACGTGGCCCCGCGCGGCGAGCTGATCCTGAACCTCGATGGCCTTTCGCGGAACCTCAAGGAGCTCGGACGCGGCAAAGTATGGATCGTGGCCACCGGCCAACAAACGTTGACCGAGATCGTCGAGAAGGCCATCTACAACTCAGCGGAACTGAACAAGCTCCGCGATCGCTTTCCGATCTCGATCGAGCTCGACGCGCAGGACATTCGCCAAATCACCTACAGGCGGCTGTTGACCAAATCGAGCGAGGGCCGCGCCGCGCTCGGCCAACGGTTCCGCGAGCAAGGACAGGCCGCCGTCAATTACACCCGGCTGGCGGGCACTTCACTGTTCAAGTCGGACCCGAATGAGGAGAACTTCGCAAAGTATTATCCGTTCCTGCCTCACCACTTCGACTTGCTGATGGAACTGGTCCGCGAACTGGCGCGCGCGCGGGGCGGCGTTGGATTGCGCTCAGTGATCCGTGTGATTCAGGATCTACTGGTCGATGCCAGCCACTCGCTGGCGGCGGGGCGGACGCCGCTGGCCGATCGCGCCATCGGCACTCTGGCCTGCGCCGACGACTTCTTCGACACGCTCCGCGCCGACGTCAACAAAGTCTTGCCGCACGTCGTGCGCGGTGTTGAGAACGTCGAAAAGGTCTTCGCCGCGGACCACCTGGCCGTCCGCGTCGCCAAAGCGGTCGCCGCGCTTCAACCAATGGAGAACGACAAACTGCGCCGCGACGCCGAGAACCTTGCCGCCTTGGTCTACCCGCGTCTCGGGTCGACCGGGCTGACGGCCGACGTCAAAGACGCGCTGGCGCGCCTCGTGGCCGAGCGTGAGTGCGGCCTGGTCGACGATCCTCAAGCGGGCGGCTACGTGTTCCTCGACGAGGGCATCAAGCGCTATCGCGAGCAACGGGCCGCCTACATGCCCACCAACGCCGAACTGAACCAGTTGCGCGTGCAGATCCTGGGTAAGCTGTTTCCCACGCCGCCGGCGGCCGTGTTGGAAGGCATCAAGAAGGTCCAGGCGGGCGTGGCCTACGGCAAATCGCTCGTGACCGGCCCGGGGGACGGACTTCAATTTCGGATCGAGTCGTGCGCCGCCGGACGCCGCGAGGCACGGCAAAACGAATTACTTGTTGAGACGGCGGCCCAGGCCGAATGGACGCAGGCGATCGCCTGGTTGGCACCATTCCCGGAGCGGCTTGACGACCTGCTGGCCGACGTTCGACGCTCGGAATTCATCTTGTCGGCCGTGCCCGAGCGCGACGCCGACAAGGCCGTCGCTCAGTTTCTGCGGTCCGAACGGCGCCACGCCGAGGTGGTTCGTGAGGAGATCCAACAACTTTTTGAGCAGGCGTTGGCGCAAGGTGTGTACGTGTTCCACGGGGCGCCGACCGTGGTGGCAGAGGCGGGACAGACCTTGGAGGCGGCGTGCCGGCAGACGCTGAGCGGCGCGGCGGCGCAAGTGTTTCCCAAGTACCGCCTGGCGCCGATCCAGGCCGACACCGACCTGGCCGTCAGGTTTCTGTCGGTCGAACGGCTCGACCGGATGCCACAGGAGGCCGATCCGTTGCGGCTGGTAGGCAAGGCAGGCCATAAGTGCCGAGTTCAAACCGGCCACCCGGCGCTGGCGGAGGCTTTTGCCACGTTTCGCGTGTTGGTCGAGAATTCCGGCACGGGCCGCCTCCAAGGGAAAGAAATTCAGGAGCATTTCGCCGACTCTCCCTACGGCTGGACCAAAGACACCACGCGCTATTTGTTCGCCGCGTTGTTCCGTGCGGGCGAGATCGAGATCCACACGGCCGACGGCGCCTTCACGGCGCCGGGACCGAAAGCGATCGAAGCCTTCAAGTCGGCCGTGTCTTTCAATCGCGCCGGCGCGTCGCTGCGCGACGCGCGGCCGCCGCTGGAGGCCCTCGACCTGGCGGCCCAGCGGCTTGAAAAGCTGTTCGCGATCGAGGCGCTGCCGTTGGAAGACCATATCAGCCGTGCCGTGCGGACGTACTTTCCCACCGTACTCGAACAAGTCGGCTCATTGCCCGTGCGCCTCAAGCTACTGGGACTGCCCGGCGCAGACACAGCCCAGCAACTCGTCGAAAACAGCACGGACCTGCTCAAGGAGGACGCCAGCGCCGCCACGGTGTTGCTGGGTGCTCGTGGTGCGACCGTTGGGGACCGGGTCGAATGGGCCCGCGCGGTGGTCAAGTGCCTCGACGCCGGGGGCGAGGACGAGCTGCGCCGCGCCGCGTCGCTGCTGACCCGTATCGAGGAGCTGGCCCAGCTCTTCCCGCACGACGTCGCCCAACTGACCTCCGACGACGCGCTAGGCACCATTCGCGAGGTGCTGCGCAGCGAGACTTTTTATGAGCGGCTGGCCGAGCTGCGCGGCGCGGTGCGCCGGTTCCTGGACCACGTCGCTCGCGAGTACCGGCTCGGACGTGACGCGCTCGGCGTGGCGTGCCGCGAAGCCCTGCGGGAAATGGAGGGCCTTCCGAGCTGGCGGCGGCTGTCGTCCGACGACCAAAAAGAGCTTGCCAACCGAATCACGAGCGTCGTTCCGCCCCCGGATTTGTCTCACGGCAACGAGTTAAGCGACTTTCAGTTATTGCTGGTTCGCCGTGGAGGCATGGAAGGTCTGCTCGCCTTGTTGCGCGAGGAGGCGAAGCGCCGAGCGCCCGAGTCCGCCGCCGACGACGAATCGACGGCCAATGTCGAGCGATTGCGAATGTCTGACCTGGCCGAGCCCGAGGGCGACGTGGTGATCGCCGACGAGGCCGATCTCGACGCCTGGCTTGCCCGGCTCCGCTCGCGTCTCGTGGCCCTGCTTGAAGGTCAACGGCGCCTTCGCATCCAAAAGGGGTAAGGCGCGATGGCGTTCAACGACGCGATAAAGAACGGCTTGGCGAGCATGGTGACTGCTTGCCGCAAGCTGCTCGCCGAGGACATCTCGGCACAGTTTCAGCAGCGTTATGGCATGCAGCCCAACGGCTCCGCGGCGCCCGTGGAGCAGCTTATGCACCTCGACGACCGCGGCCGCGCCTTGGCCGCGACGCTACGCGAGTGGCACGCGCACCTGTCGGCCACGGAATCGGGCCCACCCGCTGATCGCCTGCGGCGCGCTTTCGAGCGCATGGCCCACGAGACGGCCTTTACCTACTTGAATCGGCTGGCCGCCTTGCGCATGTGCGAAGAGCGCGGGCTGGTGTTCGAGTGCGTGCGCCGCGGGATCGATTCCGACGGCTTCGGTGTGTTCCTCCGCGTGGCCGAAGTGGCGCTCGGCGACCGTTGGCAGACCTACCGCGTGTTCCTGGAACGGATGTTCGACGAGTTGGCCGTCGACCTGGGGACATTGTTCGACCGGCGGCTGCCGCACTCGCGGGTGTTTCCCGGCGAACGTTGCCTCGAACAGGTCCTGGCGCGCCTCAACGACGTCGCGTTGGCCGCGGTGTGGGGCGACGACGAGACGATCGGCTGGATCTACCAGTACTTTCATAGCGACGCGGAGCGACGCCAGATGCGGGACGATTCGCCCGCGCCGAGCAACAGCCGCGAATTGGCCGTGCGCAACCAGTTCTTCACGCCGCGGTACGTCGTGCAGTTCCTCACCGACAACACGCTGGGAAGGATCTGGTACGAGATGAGCGGCGGAGAGACGCGGCTCACGGAGGAGTGCGAGTTTCTGGTTCGGCGGCCCAATGAAGTGATCGCAAACGGCAAATTGGACGAGGCTGCATGCGATCCCTTCCGCGCGCCCAAGGACCCGCGCGACATCAAAGTGCTCGATCCGGCGTGCGGCAGCGGACATTTTCTCTTGTACGCCTTCGATCTGTTGTTGCAGATCTACGATGAAGCATGGGAGTCGAATGGGACGGTCTCCGAGGCGACCGGAAGTTCGCTGCGCGATGATTGGCCCGATCGGGCCGTGTTATCGCGCGAAGCCCCAGCGCTGATTCTGCGGCACAACTTGTACGGTATCGATATCGACCCGCGCGCCGTGCAGATCGCCCAACTGGCACTCTGGCTTCGCGCCCAGCGGGCATTCCGCGACATGGGCCTCAAGGGCCGTGAGCGCCCGACGATCACCAAGACGAACCTCGTGTGCGCCGAGCCGATGCCCGGCGAAGCCGAGCTGCTCGACGAGTTCCTCGCCCGGCTCGAAAGCCAGCCGGTGGTCGTCGGGCGGCTCATGCGCGAAGTCTTTGCGCGGATGCAGTCGGCGGCCCTGGTAGGCTCGCTCTTGCCGATCGAGCGCGAGCTTGCGGAGCTCGTGGAACAGGCCAAGCGGGAGTATTTCGAGTGGCAGCGGCTGCGACGGGAGAGCAAAGGGTATTTGCTCACTGACATGGCGCCCGAAGCGCGGCGCACGCTGTTCGACTTCGCCGACTCGCAGCAATACAGCGATGCCGCCTTCTGGGGCGATGTTGAGCGCCAGGTTTTGGAGGCGCTGCGAGGTTACGCCGAGAACGGCGGCGCCGTCCGTGGGCAGCACAAGCTTTTTGCCGACGACGCGGCCCGCGGCTTCGCGTTCATCGACATCTGCCGGGTGCGGTTCGACGTGGTGCTCATGAACCCACCCTTTGGCGACCCGCCCGAGCAGTGCCGCCAGCGCTTTGTACGCGATTACCCGCTGACGTCGGGCGACTTGTACGCCATGTTTTACGAACGGGCGCTCGGTTGGCTCACCGAGCATGGCCGAGTCGGAGCGATCACCAACCGCACCTGGGTTGGCCTGCCGACGTTCGAGGACCTGCGCGCCAAAGTCTTTGGCGTGCGAGGCGCCGTCGAAGTGGCCGCCGACCTGGGCTCTTTCGTGCTCGATGCACAGGTCGAGACACTGGCGGCGGTCGTGGCCAAAGATGCCACTACGGCAACGCCGGCCTTTTGGGTGCGGCTGCTCAAGACCGGCCAAAAGGAGGCCACGTTGCGCGCGGCGATCGAAGCGGCCAGTCGCGCGGAACTGCACCGAAACGCATTTGTGTCACCGGCGGCCCGCTACGAACGTATGCCCCGCAATGTTTATGGCTATTGGATGTCGGACGAGTTGGTCAGCCTTTATGACCCGGCACAATCGATCGATGCTAGAGTGGCCGATGTCAAACAAGGGACAGTCACGGCAGACGACTTCCGCTTTCTTCGATTGGCGTGGGAGGTCGACTCCGAAACAATAGGTCTGGAGCAGCGATGGCCTTACTTCGCCAAAGGGGGCGAATACTCGCCTTTCTACGACGACGTCCACCTTGTTCTGAACTGGGACCGGGACGGTCGCGAATTGATCGCGTGGGGGCGAGGTAGGCCACAGAACACAAAGTACTTCGGAGCTCCAGGCGTGACGTGGCCGCTTCGGACAACCAGCGCATTCGGGCCTCGCGCTTTTCCCGCGGGCTGCGCATTCGGCCACAAGGGGCCTGCTGCACTCCCACGCGTTACCGAGGATGCCTCAATGCTCCTCGGCGTACTGACGACGCGACCCATACGGCTGCTGCTCTCGGTGCGACTAGGGGCAGGCGACGATGCCCCAGGCTCAGCATCGAAGTCATATGAAGTCGGGCTCATCAAGGCGCTACCCTATCCGGAATTGAACGACACCGCGCGGCAACGAGTGCGTGAGTTGACATTGTCCTGTGTGGGCCTAGTACGCGCTGAAGCCGCGGACACCGACGAAACGTCCCTCGACTTCGCGCTTCCCTCTGGACTCGACGACCAGCCGTGCGCGTCGCTGAAACAGGCGGCGCGGGCCCGCGTCGCACGGCGCGAAGATCGACTGATCGAGCTGGCCGAACAGACGGCCGAGCTCGACACGCTGGTGGCCGATGCGCTGCGGTTCTCCGTGACCGACCGTGCGATTATGGACGAGGAACTTGAAGTTCCCTTGCAGGCGCTGGATGGTGATGCCGCGATCGAAGCGGAGCTTTTTCGGCGTGCCTACTTGACCAAGGACGCGCTGCCGGGCGACCAGCTTCCTGGCGGAGTGGCCGCGGAAGGCGACGTGCGAGTCAAGACACGGCGCAAGCGGCAGCAGCGGCTACGCACCGAGCCGACGCTCTGCCGCCTGTTCGGCGCCACCCCCCGGCGGTGCGCCACCGTTCGCCGTGAATTGGGGTTGATCCGCGCCGAGGACGAGCGCGAGCTGGCCGCGGGCCTGGTGAGCTGGCTGGTAGGCGTCGCGTTTGGCCGTTGGGACGTGCGGTTGGCACGTGACCGCTCGCGCGTCGCGCCGACGGCCGATCCGTTCGCCCCCTTGCCGCGAGTCCCGCTGGGCCTGCTGGTGACGGCCGGCGACGATTATCCGTTGGCGCTGCCGCCGGACGGGGTTCTGGTCGACGACGAGCGCGCCGACGGGCTTGGCGCGCACGCCGACGATCTTGCTGCTCGGGTCGCCACTGCGTTACGGCGGGTCGCTGAGGATCGCGCCGAGGCGATTGCGGAAGAAGCCTGCGAGCTGTTGGGGGTCGCCAACTTACGGGCCTATCTGCGCGATCCCAACGGCTTTTTCGCTGACCACTGGGGGCGATACTTCAAGAGTCGCCGGCGCGCACCGATTTATTGGCCGCTGCAGGTGGGCTCGACGCGGTACGGCATCTGGATCTACTACCCGAGGCTATCGCAACAAACGCTGTTCGCGTCGCTGAACCATGTGAACTCCCGGCTTTTCGACGAGCGTGCGCGCGTGGTGCGCCTGCAAGAGCGGCTGGCAACGTCGGAAGGCGGCGCCGCGAGTGAGCTACGCGACGAGGCCGAGCGGGCGCGCGCTCTGGCGACCGAATTGCAGGAATTGCAAACTGAACTCCAACGGGTGGCCGAGCTCCCTTACAAGCCGTCGCTCGACGACGGCGTGGCGATTTCGGCCGCCCCGCTCTGGAAACTCTTTCGGCACGGGGCATGTCGGGATGAGCTGCAAGCACACTGGCAGGCGCTGAACGACGAAGAATACGAATGGTCGAAGCTGGCACGCGCGATCTGGCCCGAGCGGGTCGAGGCGCTCTGCCGCAGCGACCTGTCGGTGGCCATCGCGCACGGCCTGGAGCACCTCTGTGAACCGCCCGTGGCGCGGCGCGGCAGGGGGCGACGCGCCGCAACGGCCGAGGCCGAAGTGTCGCCGGCGACAAAGGAGGATTAACATGAGCACCGCGGACTACAGGCCTCGCCACCACATCCGCGAGCTGCGCTTGAAGAACTTCCGTGTTTTCCAAAATGCCCGATTGCCATTGGACGATTTGACGGTCGTCGTGGGTCGCAACGGAGCGGGCAAGACCACGTTGATGGAAGGCTTCGAGTTCTTACAAGACGCGGTACGCAACTCGTTAACAACGGCGTTGGAACGGCGTGGTGGTCCGGGGGGTATTCGCCACAGTCCACCAACGAGCGTAAGCCCCCCCTTGTCCCGGCGCTCACAGCCCGTTTCGGAAATTGAATTAGCCATCCTGATCGAGTTTCCGACGACGAGCGTCCTTTACGGCTTCAGCATTTCGGTGCCGAGGCCCGCCATGATGATGTACCGGGTGGCGCGTGAGGTACTCCATAGTTTTCCGAAAACGAGTTTTTCGTTCGAGCGCGTCGGCAACGACTTCAAAAGCGCCCTGCCGGGTTTGCAACCGCGGTTTGACCAACAGTCGCTGGCGCTTCCGCTCGTCGCGGGCGCGGATCCCGTTTGGGCGATGACCCTGGACGTGGTGCGCAACTTACGAGTCTACAATTTTGCGCCGCAGCTCATGCAGGCCGAGCCGTTGATCGCGGCCGATGAGGGGCTCGCGCTCGCTCGAGATGGGGCCAACCTGGGTGACGTGTTGCACCGCATGAAGAATGACCGTTCGGAGATGGACTGGATCGTGCGGCACCTTAGCGCCGTCACCCCTGGCATCACCGGCGTTTACACCAGGGCGCATGCCGGCCGGCGGGTAATCCGATTCGATCAGCGCGTCGGGGAGCTTCGAAACGTGTTCGTGGCGGCGCACATGTCGAACGGCACGCTGCACAGCTTGGGCGTGCTGGTAGCGCTGCGGCAACAGCCCGTTCCATCGCTGGTGTTCATCGACGAGATCGAGTGCTCAATCCACACCGCCGCGCTGGCGGCGCTCATGGATGCGGCGCAGGCGACCAGCCAGGAACGCTGCCAGGTCGTCATCGCCTCGCACAGCACGGATGCGCTTTCGCACCATTCCGTGACTGGGCGGAACTTGCGGATCGTCGATTGGCACGACGGCCAGAGCCACCTCTTTTTGCCAGGCTCGGGCACCATTGATCTGTTAAGGCCACCAGAGTCGGTTGGGCGGCTGATGCGTTCGAACGGCCTCTGGCCGGCGGAAAATCCATCGATCGTCGAAGGAGACATTCTCGATGTCCCCAGCGTGGACTAAGCGCTACAAGATTGCGACCGTGGTCGAAGGCGACGGCGAGGTGCTGGCGGTACCTGAACTAATTCGCCAGTGGTTCAACTTTCGCAACTTTTGGAACTTTCGGACGCTCGATCCGCCAATCCGCGCTCCTGGTGCCGCCGGACTGACTTGCCCGCACGTGGCTGGAGGCGATTTGGGAATCGAGCACTTCGTCAACATCGCCTTGAAGCGCGACCCCGATGCGATTCTTGTCCTGCTGGACGCCGACGACGAGTGCATCAAGCGGCACGGTTTGCCTTCTGAACAGCAGCTTGGCCCGGAACTTTTGGAGCGCGCCCGGCGCGTCGCCAGCCACGTTCCGCTGGCGGTCGTCGTAGCGAACAGGGAATTCGAGGCATGGTTGTTGGCGGGACATCGGCGTTTGCGGAGGGCCGGCATATTGCCAGCCTCATCCCGACTAGCGCCTGGATTCGACGTGGAAGGTCCTCGCGACTGTAAAGGACGTGTCGGCGACTTGTTGGGACGCCGCTATTCCCCCACGGCGGACCAAAAGGTGCTGGCGGCCGGTCTGACTTTCAAACCCTATATGCGACGGCACTCGCCGTCGTTCGATAAGTTGGTAAGGGATCTGGAGTTCCTCGCTCAGTCGGCGCGAAGGAGATCGTCATGAGCGTCAGCGGCGCGGTCGTGCGGCAGCTTGTCGACTTGCTGGAAGAAAAGCGGGTCGTCGTCTGGTACGACGGCGAGAGGGCCTTCGCCGACCTGGCCGCGCGGTTGCACGCACCTAAGTGCGTCGTCGTCAATGCCACCGGCTCGGTGCTCGCAGCGCGCCGCGAAGCGGACCATGTGTTCGCCGCACTGAATGCCTCGGATGGAGGAGAATTGGCCGGCGCCAACCTGCTGGTCTACGTCCCCCGCGCCCGTGCGCAGTCGGACGACGACCGCTACCACGATCCCTTGGAAGTGTTTGCGCTGGCTGGGGCCTCCTTTGGCGACAAGCCGAGCCAGACGCTGGCCTCGCTGGCGCGGCAAGCGATGCCCAACCACGTTGTGGAAATCGATCGCCTGTTTCGCGAGGGGCGGCCGACCCTGGCCCTCTTGGACGATCTCAAGGCGGGCGCCAGTTACCCGGTGCTCGACGAATGCCTGGGGACCGACGCCCCGCTCGACGTGGTGGCGCAAGTGTTGTGCCGGAAGGGGACCGTTGAGCAGATCGCATTGGCACCCGGCGCGGGCGACGAACTGCTGCGGCTGGTCGCCGAAGAGTTCGCCTACCACCCGCCGGCCGGCGCACACCGGCTCGAAGCTCGCCTTGCGCCGTTGGGTGGCTACCTGCTGTTCTCGGAGTTTCTCTTTGATCTGAGCCAGCCGCCCGTGCCGGCGCTGGCCCATCTGGCCGTGGCGCCCGAGACGTGCCGTGAGCGCGTTTTTGCCGTTTGCGACCGCATGCGCCGCAGCGACGACACACGCGAGGGCTACCTCGCAATGGCGGAACGCATCGAGGGAGAATGGCGATTGAAGCAGCACTACCAGGGCGTCGAAAACCTCGGCCAGCGCGATACGTTTCCCTTTGAGGAGCGCCTTTACTTGCAGCAGGTTCAGGCCCAGGCCACCGAAGCACGATTGTCCGAGGCGCGGGCGCTGGTCGACCAACGCCGGCAGTCGGTTTGGCGAAACCAGGGCGAGCGTGCCGTCTTGTGGAAGGTCGCACAACGCTGTTGCGAGCTGCTGGAAGCCGCTGCCTCGCTTGGGCCGCGGCTTCTCGACCCTGCTCGGCCCCTGGCCGAACACATTGCCGCGTATGTCGACGACGTACAAGGTGTGTGGCGCCTCGATCGGCACCAACGCCTCGTCGAGCAAGGGGCGGCCAGTTGCGCCGACGACGACGAGATCGGGCCCCTCGTCGAGCTGGCGCGGCGCCGCTATGGGGATCTGGCCCTGCAGGTCCAGACACGGTTTCTGCACGCCGCGGCACGCGACGGTTGGCCGACTCCAGCCATCACGCGGCAGACACAAACGTTTGAGCGGTATGTTGCGCCGGCACTGCAATTGGGCCGCAAAGTCGCCTACTTCCTTGTCGACGCCATGCGGTATGAAATGGGGCGTGATCTAGCCGCCGCGCTCGACGAGCTCGGCGCCGCTAAAGTCGACGTCGCTAGCGGTGTCCTGCCCGCCACCACGCCCTGCGGGATGGCCGCACTCCTGCCTGGCGCGGATTCAACCTGGAAACTGGTCGAACACGCCGGCACGTTAGTCCCCTCGGTCGCTGACAAGCTGTTGCCCGGCTCCGCCGAGCGGATGAACCTCTTGAAGCAGCGATTTGGTGACCGCTTCGCCGAAATCAGGCTGGGCGACGTCCTGTCGCACAAGGAGCGGCGGCTACGCCAGGACTTCGGCGCGGCGGATTTGGTTGTCGTGCGCACGCCTGAAATCGACCAGTTGGGTGAGGCGGCCAGCCAGTACCAAGCGCGCAAGCACATGACTGGCGTGCTTGGCGAGTTGGTGCAAGCCACGAACCGCCTTGAGAAGCTGGGTTTCCAGCGGTTCGTGTATGCCGCTGACCACGGACATGTCTTGCTGCACGATTTGCCGCCAGGGGACGTGGTAGCGCCGCCGCCGGGCCGGTGGCTCTTGACCAAGCGTCGGTCGTGCCTGGGCACAGCGACGGGCACGGCGTCGGGGGTCATGGTGCTCAAGGCTGACAAACTGGGAATCGTGGGACCAGCCGCCGACTTTGCGGTGGCGACCGGGTTCCGCGTGTTCGTCGCGGGCGAGGGTTATTTCCACGAAGGGCTGTCGCTGGCGGAATGCCTCGTACCGGTCGTCTGTCTCGATGTAACCCGGCGCGTGCCGGCGGGCGCGGAGCGCCCCGAGTTGTCGATTCGCTACCGATCCAAGAGCTTTACCAGCCGCGTCGTCGGCGTAAAGCTTTGGTTCAATAGCTTATTGGACGAAACCGCGGCCGTCCGTATTGAGGCTTACGACGGCACGGGTCCGAAGGCGAAGATCGTGGGTGAGGTGGCCGATTGCGACGCTCGTGATCCGGTGACAGGGCTCGTGACTGTGGCCCGCGGACGCGAAACGCCCGTGCCCATCCGGCTGGGCGACGACTTCCACGGAAAAATGATCGAGGTGCGGGCCTACGAGGCCGCTACGGGGGCGGTGCTCGATCGGCTGACGCTTGACAATGGCTTGATGATCTAGGGAGACCTCATGGAACCGGACGATCTCGACCGCAAGCTGTGCGCCGCGTTTGCCGGCAAAGTGGTCCGCAAGGACCTGCTACACCAGCTCAAGGGGGGCGAGAACGTGCCGTCGTACGTGCTGGAGTACCTGTTGGGAAAGTATTGCGCCTCGGACGACCCCGCGGAGGTGAAGCTTGGCATCGAGGCCGTCAAGGACACGCTTCACCGAAACTATTTCCGCCATGATGAGGCGAACAAGGCGCAATCGCTCGTCGAGCAACAGGGACGCCACCGGTTCATCGACCGGATCGAGGTCCGCTTTCTCGCGGGCGAATCGAAGTACTGGGCGTCCATGGACAACTTCGGCTTTAACCGGATTCATGTCGCGCCCGAATATTTCCGGCGTTACGAGCGCCTGCTCGAAGGTGGCATTTGGGCGATCATCGACATCGAGTACGTCGTCAACGAGGATGGCGCCCGTGGCAGCCCTTTCCAGGTCGCCGAGCTCAAGCCGATTCAATTGGCGCGGTTCGACTTCGACGATTTCGCTGCCGGCCGCGGGAAGCTCACGACGGACGAATGGCTCGACGCGCTGCTTCGCAGCGTTGGACTTGAACCGGCGCATTTTTCCAGGCGGCTCAAGCTGCTCTTGACCGCGAGGCTGATTCCATTCGTCGAGAAGAACTACAACTTCATCGAGCTTGGACCGCGAGGGACGGGCAAGTCGTATGCGTTCAGCGAATTCTCGCCCTACTGCATCCTAGTTTCGGGTGGCAAGGCCAGTAGCCCGAACCTGTTTTACAACAACGCCCGACGGCAGGTCGGCCTGGTCGGCCATTGGGACGTGGTAGCCTTCGACGAGGTGGGGGGCATGCGGGTCGGCGATCCGGACGTTGTGCAGATCATGAAGGACTACATGGCCAACGGCCGCTTCAGCCGCGGTATTACGCAGGTGCTCGCCGACGCTTCGCTGGTGTTCGTGGGCAACTTGAACCAGACGGTCGAGGCGCTTGTAGCCAGTACCTCGACCGATCTCTTTCAGCCGCTGCCCAAGGAGTTCGACCTGGCACTGATCGATCGGCTTCATTTTTACCTGCCGGGCTGGGAAGTCCCAAAGAACTCAACGGACATCTTGACGTCGCACTACGGCTTTGTAACCGATTACTTGGCCGAGGCGTTTCGGCAACTGCGCAAGGCGAACCAGGTGGATGCGGTCGAAAAGTTCTTTCATTTGGGTTCCCATGTCGAGGGACGCGATGCCCGGGCGGTGAAGCGAACGGTTAGTGGTTTCCTCAAGCTGCTGCACCCGCACGGCGAATACGCTAAGTCCGAGGTCCAGGAGTACCTCGGGCTGGCGCTGGAATCGCGGCGCCGCGTGAAGGAGCAGCTCAAGAAACGACACTATACCGAGTTTCACAGGACGAGCTTCTCGTACATCGACCAGGAAACGAACCACGAGACGACCGTGGCGGTCCCTGAGCAAGGGGGGACTGGGGCGATTTCGTCGGACCCGCTAGCCGCGGGCTCCGTCTATGCCGCAGGCACTGACAGCGATGGACACGTAGGGCTGTACCGGCTGGAAGTTGCCGTCGTGCCCGGCTCGGGCAAGTTGCGCTCGCCCGTCGCCATTGAAAAGACTCTCAAGGAGTCGCTTCAGCGAGCTTTTTCATATTTTCAATTGGTACGAGACCGTCTTGGGCTCTCGCCGGCCGCCATGCAAAAAGATTTTGTAGTGGAGGCCGTCGAGCTCACCGGGGCGCGGGTTGACGCCGGGTGCGGGGTCGGCGTTTTCATCGCGCTGATGTCGGCCCTGCACGACCGGCCGGTGCAGTCGGGCATGGTCGTGCTGGGCGACTTGACGGTTCAGGGAAACGTCAAGGGAGTCGGCTCGATCATGGAGCCGCTCCAAATTGCGACCGATAACGGCGCCACGCGGGCGCTCGTGCCCATCGCCAACAAATCGCAGTTCGCCGCCCTACCAGAAGACGTAGTCGAAAAGCTCGAACTCGTGTTCTATGCCGACACCGATCGGGCGTTGCGGAAAGCACTCGACACTTGAGCCACCTGCCGGTCGCGTGCAACAATGAATTCATCTTTCCCTTCGGTTTCCGATCGGTCGGTCACCCGAAGTATTTGATACCATGCTACAGAGGCAGCGGCCAGGGAACCTCGTCGTGTAGAGGCCTCGCCGATTGGCGCTCATGGCAACGCTTCGTCGACAGTTGGTCGTTTTGCGACCAACTTGAAGCGGATTAGACCATTTCCCGCCACCGCGCGGCCTATTTCAACTTTGTCGTGCCCTGTCGGGCCAGTTCCAAAACGGACGCCAGCGCCAAAGCCAGACGCCGCCGGGACTCGACGTCGCTGGTCGCGTTGCCCTTGGCCTCGATGGCGGCGGCAACTTCGTCAATCTCGGCGGCGTGCTCGGTGACAACTTGGGCCAAGGCGCGGATCGCGGCGGCGCCCATCGCGGCATCGATCGGTTCGGGCGCCCTCGACCCTTCGGCGACCACGTCCACCAACGGCCCCACGGCCTTATGACCCGCGCGCTGGATCGCCGCGAAGCACATTTCGAAGCCCGAGAAAACCCAAGGTTCCCATTCACCACGGACCGGGTCCCACAGTTGCCAGTCCAAGAGCTCCATGTGTCGCCAGGCTTCGGGCGACTTGTGCCGGTAAGCCACGATCGTCGCACGCACGCGCACCGTCGCGAATTCGACGCCGCGTTCCGCCAGCCGCACCACCTGCTCCGCCAATCGGCGGCCCCGGTCGCGAAGCAGGTACAAAACCGCGGTCTCCGGCGCGGCATGACCGTCTGTCGTCTTGAGCGGCTTGAGTTGAAATGCGTAGTGCGTTTCTTCGGCATCCCAGTAGCCATAGCTGTAGTGGTCCCACACCCGAATCATTCCACAAAGCGTGAACGTCTTGCCGATGTAATCCGGCGCGTTGGCCTTGATGCGATCCAAAGACACGTCGTCCGCCGCGCTCGGGATTCGACCGTTGGAGTTTCCGTTTTCCGAAG
>DATLQY010000344.1:0-8172 GCA_035534975.1 Pirellulales bacterium | reverse complement strand
CAGGCATGGGGACTCACCTGGGACGAAATCGCCGGAGCGCTGGGAGCGTTCGACCCTCCGCCGATGCGGTGCCAGGTGCTCACCCTGGGCGGCGCACGGGTGATCGACGATTCGTACAACTCAAGCCCGACCGCGATGCGGGCGGCACTGGAACTCTTGCGAGATTTCGACTCGCCGGGGCGGCGAATCGTCGTCTGCGGCGACATGCGCGAGCTGGGTCCCGGCGCGGTCCGCTTGCACCGCGAACTGGGCGACGAAGTAGTCACTCGCTGTGGGGCCGACGTGCTGGTGGCCTGCGGCGATCATGCCGACGACGTTGTGGCGGGGGCCCGCGCGGCGGGCATGCCGCGCGGCCAAACGGTGGCCTGCCGCGATCCGCTGGAAGCGGTCCCATTCGTTCGGCGCACGCTGGCCGACGGCGACGTGCTTTTGGTCAAGGGATCGCGGGCAATGGCGCTGGAACGCGTGGTACACGAACTCCAAGGAGACGCCCGGCGACGGGCGGCATGACCGACACAAGGAACACGGAAAACTAGCTGAAAGCTCCATCGTCAGCGTTTCGGTTTGCGGGAACTGGAGACGCTACCCTCCCTCCTGGGTAGGAGCAACAAACTTGCTGGATCAAGCGGTCTCTGGGTCGACCGCTCCGGTAGGTGCTTCGCGATGGAGCTTTATGACTGAGCACCGGAGCGGCGCTAGCCGCCGCTCCGGTTGCTCAGGGATCACCGCGGCCGTCGGGCGGATGACGCAATTCGTCGTCCGCCCGACACCGTAGGTTGGACCACACGCTTTCTTGTGGCAATCTCCGATGCTCATTTGGTTTCTCCATCATCTGGCCGCCTTGGGAATTCCGGCCTGGTGGAGCGAGCGGATCGCGGCCGTCGACAAATCGAGCCCGCGAGCGCTGTTGGCCTCGGCCGCGAGCTTCACCGTGGCGCTGGTCATGGGGCCTCGCCTGATCGCCTGGTTGCGGTGCCGTTTTCGCGAACCGATCGTGAGCGACTCGCCGACCTTGCGCCAATTGCACCAGGCCAAACACGCCACGCCCACGATGGGAGGGCTGTTCATCGTGGCCGGTCTGCTGGTTGGAATTCTCGTCTTCGCCGACCTCACCAACCGTTACGTGCAGGTCGCGGCGCTGACCGCCGTGGGTTTGGCCGCCGTCGGCGTCGTCGACGACCTGGCCAAGCTGCGCGGCCGGCGAAATGGCCTTACCATCCGCGGCAAGCTGCTGGGGCAGACGCCGATCGCGCTGGCGGCCGCTTGGCTCGTGTACCAGCAACACGCGCGCACGACCGATGGCTTGCTTTGGAACCTGCCCGGGCTCGGCGAGTTCTCCTTGGGCGCCTGGTTCGTGCCGTTGGCTGTGGTCGTGATCGTGGGCAGTTCGAACGCCGTGAACCTCACCGACGGGCTCGACGGCTTGGCCGGCGGCTGTTTGATTCTGGCCACAGGCGCGATGGCCGTGTTGGTCTTTGCCGGGGGTCACGCCGGCCTGGCCGAGTACCTGCATGTCGCCCGCATTCCACAGGCCGGCGAGATGCTGGTCGTCGCCGGAGGGATGACCGGCGGAGTTCTCGGGTTCCTCTGGTTCAATTGCCATCCGGCACAAGTCTTCATGGGCGATACCGGCTCGCTGCCGTTGGGAGGCCTGTTGGGTTTGCTGGCCGTGATCGCACGACAGGAGTTGCTGTTGGCAATCGTGGGCGGAGTGTTCGTCGCTGAAGCGGCCTCCGTGTTATTGCAGATCGGCTGGTACCGCTCGACCGGGCGGCGCCTGTTTCGCTGCGCGCCGTTGCACCACCATTTCGAGTTCGAAGGCTGGCCCGAGACACAGATCGTCGTCCGATTCTGGATTGCCTCGGCCTTATGTGCGCTCGTCGGGCTGGCGTCGGTGAGGTTCATGGCGATGGCCCAAGGATGAGGGGATGACGAGATGAGGGGATAAGGGGTGAGGGGGTGAGGGGATGAGGGGAGGCGGATGAGGCGAGCGGGGGGCGTAAGCCCCGCGGTTTTCACCGGGTTGGGGGACGAGCGCGGAACGCGGAGTGGAAGGGCAACGAGATGGCGCCCAATGCACGACCACTGACCTCTGACAAATGACCACTGACAAATGAACAATGACCATCTCCACATCGTGTTTGCCGGTGGGGGGACCCTGGGGCACCTCTTTCCGGGCCTGGCCGTGGCGGAGCAATTGGTTTTGGCCGAACCGAGTGCGCGAATCACGTTCGCGGGCGGCGGCCGGGAATGTGAAAGGAGACTGGTGTGTGCGCATGGGTTCGACTACTTCCCCGTCGCTTGCCGCCCCTGGCCTCGTCAGCCCTTGAGCGCCGGGCGTTTCGTCGCCGGAAACGCCGCCGGATTCTTGTCGGCACGGCGTTTTCTGCGCCGCCAGCGCGTTGACGCCGTCGTCGGGCTGGGAGGCTTCGTCAGTGCGCCGGTTGCGAAAGCCGCTGAAAGCCGTAAGTTGCCGCTCGTGCTCTTGGAACAAAACGCGTTTCCGGGGCGCGTCAATCGTTGGCTCGCGCCGCGTGCGGCCTTGGTCTGCGCGGCCTTCGATTCCGTCCGTTCCTGGCTACCGCGCCGGGTCAAGTTGCTCGTCACTGGCACTCCGGTTCGCTCCGGTTTCGCGCGGCGCTTGGCGGTTGAACCGGCGCGTACGCGGCTACTGGTCGTGCTTGGCGGTAGCCGCGGCGCGGAAAGCCTGAACCACGCGGTACCGCATTTTGCAAGGCGGATCGTTGAAGCGGGCTGGCGCATTATCCACCAGTCGGGCGAGACGGACGCGGAGGGCACGAGGGCGCGATACCGCTCCTGCGGCGCCGCCGCGGACGTTCGTCCCTTCATCGACGACATGCCCGGCGTTCTGGCGCGCGCGGGACTTGCCGTGTGCCGCGCCGGCGGGACCACATTGGCCGAATTGGCGGTGACAGGGACCCCAGCGCTGGCGTGTCCGTACCCGCACGCGGCCGATGACCATCAGCGGCGCAACGCCCTCGAATTCGCCGCCGCCGGCGCTTGCATCGTCGTCGACCAGCGTGAAACGAGCGATGCGCGCTTCGGCGACGTCGTTTCGGCGTTGATCGCTGACGCCGCGCAGCGCGAGCGGATGTCGCGCGCGATGCGTTCGCTCGCGCACCCGGAAGCCGCCGCGCGAATCGCCGACCTGGTCGTGGAGGCGTCAACGCATCGGGTGTGATATCGCGTGTCAGCTTTTTCTCGGCCCTTCTCGTTGTGCCTTGTTCTCACGCTCCGCGTGGGAACACATCACCGGCCGCTCCGCGGCCCCGCAACAATGGAGCGTCCGCTGAGTCTACCAACGCAGGGCGGTGGCTGGGGCAGAGCGTGGAAACGAGTCGTTCACCCTTTCGTGGCGCCCGCACACGGCACGACACGGGGAACACGCACGGTGACCTTGTAGGGGACTTGTTTGCAAACGGTATAAGGCACGCGCCGCACCACATCCTTGATCTCGGTGCGGCAGGTCGTCACCGGAACCATACGGACGACTTCGCGTGTTTCCATGTGGCAAACCGGCACGCGCACGCGGCGCGTGACGTCCGTTGGTTCGTACCGGCAAGTCTGGACCGGCACCACTTTGCGGACCGTTTCCGCGACGTAGTTGACCACCGGCACTTGACGCGTGACGAGTTTCGGCGCCCACAATGGGCACCCACCGCGGCACCTTGGCGGCAGCCAATGACCGCAATCGACGACGACCGTCGATTGGCTGGTTACCGGCCGATAGACCAGCCGGCAAATCTCTTGTTCGATCGTCTCGACAACCGGTTTCATCACGGTGCAAGATTGTTCCTTTTCAACCCAATCGACGACGGGAGCACAGACCGTTTGCCGCACATGGTGCATCGTCGTTTCATGGATCGGGCGGACGACCTGACAGCGCACCTCGCGGTAGGCCGTCTCCTGGACCGTCCGGTAACGGACGACTTCGACTTCGTCGTAGACCACTTCGCAGACCGGCGCGGCGGGTCCGCACGGGGCCGCTCGGCGGCCATACCCTGCTCTAGCGCCGTCCACACCGAATGACGACGCTACGATCGTCGCCAGCCCAAACACCCACGGTTGCTTGCTCATGATGGAACTCCGTCGTTGCGGAAAATGGTAAAACCCGGTCGACTTTGCCGACAGGCCCCATCATGCTCGGAGAGATGGCGGAATTCAATAGTCGCGGCCCGCGCCGGCGGGAATCGTGAGCACGTGATCCGGCAGAAAACGTACCATCAAGCAAGAAGTCGCCGTGAACAGCCCACCCAGGCCGACGACGAGCGCGAAGGCCGTGCCGGCGTCGTACCGAACGGTCGCCTCATGGTAAAGGTGGCCCCCCAGCCAGGTCGTCAGCGCCGTGCTGACGTTGCAGGTTGCCATGAAAATGGCAAACAGCGTGCCGGCGGCGGCCAAAGGACAGGCGCGGGCGGCCAGGTCGACGAGGACCATATTCGCCGTCATGTATGAGAAGCCCGCCACCAGACTGATCGCGACGGCCGCAGCCTCGCCGGTAAGGAACCAATAGACCCACGTGCCGGCGACGCCCGCCGCAATTGATAGATGAACCAAACGTCGCGGCGGCACGCGACGACAGTAAAAACCGTAGGCGATGCAGGCCGCGAGCGAACCAATGGCGTTCAGCGACACCGTTTGCCCGAAGAACTGCTCGCTGAAACCGGCCGGTCCGGTCATGTGGAAATAAAGCACCGCCGGGCTGAACGGATTGAAGTGCCAAACGAACAATAGACTGCCCACGGCGAATACCCCCTTTGCGCCCAACGCCTGCCGCAGGGCGGTGCGGGCGTCGGTCCAGCTCTCGTGCGGTGTCGTTTGCCGTCGCTCGGACACGACGAACACCGAAAGCACCAGCGAGCCCGCCATCAAGCCGGCGCAGATCAAGAACCCGAGCTTCTGCAAGTGGTGCTCGCTCAACAATCCACCCAAAATGCCGGTCAGGATCGTGCCGGCGTAAACAGCAGCCCATTGCACCGACTGCAGTTGTCCGGTGATCCCATGCGGTTGGCCTGTTTCGATCATCAGGGCGTCGATCACGACATCGGCGAAAACCACGGCGATCGTCGCCGGGAGGAGCCAGATCAGCAAGTGATTCTGAGAGCCATGGGGCAGCGGCAGCAGGTACAACCCACCGAAGCCGATGATCGCCGCCATGCTGGTGAGCGCCAGATAGCTCCGCCGGCGGGAACCGGCCAGGGGGATAAAATCCGATAACAGCCCAAACAACGGCTTGAAGCACCAGGGGAGCTCGAGCACGGCCACGAACGACACAATTTGGCGAGGGTCTTCGCCCCAGGAGCGGAGCAGCGATTGGTCGGGCTGTGCGATCAGCCCCGTGGTCGGCTCGCTGAGGCCCTGCACGAAATAGATGGTGCCGAACAAGAGCGCCAGCCTGGCGATCCCGGGTCGGAGGTATGGTTTTTCGCCGGAGCCTTGTTCCATCAATGCCACCGAAAAGCGAAGCGGGCGCGGCCGCGGCTTTCACCGTGGCGCCGGGTTGGCGTCGAGAACCTGGCTGAGGAACAATTCGCCCAGCACCTCCAGAGACACCGGTTCCTCGAACTCGCAACCGACGAGCCAACGGCCTTCGCGTTGTTCTCGTTGCCATCGTACCGTGCCGGCACGTGATAAATCGAGACCAGATTCGGCATGGCGGATGCGGACCGTCACGCGCTCGCCGCTATCGACCGGCGCGCCGGTGAGCAAGCCCGCCCCGTGCCGCGAAAAGTCGGCCAGCTCGGCCGACAGGCGGCCATCGGCCCGTTGGAGCCACGCTTCGACGGCTTGGCCTTCGACGGTCGGGTGTCGCGGCTTGCGACCGACGAAATTCCACTCTCGATCCGGCATCGTTCGTACCCCCCAGTTCCTTGATTCAAAACGACCTGATTGCAGACCACGACTGACATCCATTGGCCTTCGCGGAATCCCGGCGCGCCGGGAGAGGGCGTTCCCTACAGAGGCCGCAGCCGCGGCGCCCCAACTCACAAGCCGTTGGTCGTTGCAATCAAGTCTAGCTTGCGCGCGGCGCGCTACTGGCGCCGTGTAGTCCCGCTTGGTGCCATGCAGGAAGGTACGAACGCGCGGGTCATGCCGACAATCCTACATGGCGCATCCGCCGGGACCGCAGCCGGGCTTGCCGCAGCCGCCCCAGGGACGTTCGGCCATGGGGAGGCCGGAACCCGACGATCCGCTCACTGGTGCCGCCGGCACGCTGAATTGCTTTGTCAATCGCTCGCCCCCGCACTGCGGGCAGGCGGGCTTTTCTCCAGAGCGCACGAGCAACTCGAACCCGCTGGCGCAGACGTCGCACTGGTATTCGTAAAGAGGCATGGCAATTTCTCCTGTACTAAGTCTAATGGTGGCGCATTCAGTTTATTCGTTATACTTCACGCGGCCGACGATGTCTCATTCTTGGCCGCGTGCAGTATAGCCGCGCAAATTGTCAAAACGAGGAAGCAGCCTATCGGGTAAACTGGGCAGGGGCTTGCCCGGGCTTGCCCCTGGTACTTGATGTTGGTTCCTACATTGTCTCATATCCAGCCGCGTGCAGCATAAACGGTCTTGATTTTCCTTCCCAACATTCTCTTGTATTCCATCCCCCTATCTCCTCCGCATCCCTCTATCCCCTTTTTAAAAAGTACCCCATCCCCCAATCCCCTCATAAGAAATGGTCCCAATCGGGTTGCTCACCTGCCGCCAAGCGCGCGAGATCGATCGCCGCGCGGTCGAAGAATATGGCCTCTCAAGCCTGGTACTGATGGAAAACGCCGGGCGAGGCCTGGCCGACACTTTGTGTGGTCTTGGCGCCGGCGGGACGGTCGTGATTTGTTGCGGAAAGGGAAACAACGCCGGCGACGGCTTCGTGCTCGCGCGGCACCTCGACCTGCGCCGCGTTCCGACCAAAACGCTCGTCTGGGCGGAGCCCGAGGAATTGCGCGGTGATGCGGCGACGAACTTCGCGGTCCTCAAGCACTGCGGCGTTCCCATCGAGATCTTCGGCCGGAGCCACCACGCGGCGCGGATCGAGGCGCAACTTTCCGGGGCCGCCTGGATCGTCGATGCCTTGCTGGGGACCGGCGCCGTGGGCGAGCCGCGTCCACCACTGGACGCCGTGATCGGTCGGCTGAACGCCGCTTCGGTTCCCATCCTGGCCGTCGACTTGCCGAGCGGCCTGAACGCCGATACCGGCGCGGCGGCACGCCACACGATCCGCGCCGCGCATACCTGCACCTTCGTGGCCGCCAAGCCGGGCCTGTTGGCGCCGGCCGCCAGGCAATACGTCGGCGAACTTCACGTGCTCGACATCGGAGCGCCCCGGAAACTGGTCGAAGAGGTGGCGGAAGGATGAAGGATGAAGGATGAGCAAAACCAATGACCAATGACAACGGACAAATGACACACGCGTGCTACGAACTCGCCTCGGCGGCCAGGATCGCGTCGAAGCGCTCTCGGTTCCGCCGCAGGTACGAGCGGCATTCGGTCTCCAGCTCGCGACCGTCGGCGTAGCCCAGCGCGTGGGCCAGCTTCGCCAATTCGATCGGATCACCGGGCAAGACGCGGCTGACGCAGTTCATCAGCCGCAGGCGTGCTTCGATCGACCGCAGAAACAAGTAACTTTCGGTCATATATTCGAAGTCGGCCCTGTTTACGTGGCCCGCCTTGTCGAGCGCCTCCAGCGCGGCCAAGGTGTTCGGCAAGCGGAGCTGGGGATCATCGCGCCCGTACTTGAGCTGCCAGAGCTGGACCAGGAACTCGATGTCGACGATTCCGCCCGGTCCCCGTTTGATGTTGTTCGGCGGCGCGTTTTCTTCCATCCGCCACCGCATTTCGCGAATCGTCGCAGCAAGCGAGGAGTGCCAAGCATGGTCGTAGCAGGCATTGTACACCAGCAGCTCGGCGGCATGAGCCGTCGCAGGCGAAGCGATCGCCACGCGGGCCTTGGTCAAGGCTTGCCGCTCCCAAAGCTGACCCTGACCCTCGGCGAAGTAGCGGGCAAATTCGCCGAAAGTGGTCGCCAGCGCGCCGGAACGCCCGGTGGGCCGCAAGCGCAGGTCGACCTCGTAGAGCTTGCCGTAAGGCCCCAGCCGGGAGGCGATCTTGACGATCCGCTGCCCCAACTCGCTGAAGAAGTGCTGGTTGTTCGTCGTC
>DATLQY010000343.1:0-5177 GCA_035534975.1 Pirellulales bacterium | reverse complement strand
AAATGGTCGTGCCCACCTCGCAGCAAACGGCGCAGACCTGGCGCTACGTGGTTGCCGCGCCAACCGGACAGTGGTCCTCGGCGGCCTTCGACGATTCGGCCTGGCCGGAGGCACCCGGCGGGTTCGGCACCGAGGGGACGCCCGGCACGGTCGTGCGGACCGTTTGGAACAGCGAGCGCATCTGGCTGCGCCGCCACTTCGAGCTGCCGGGCGAGTTCGCATCGCTGAAGGACCTGGCCAACTTGCGGCTCCTGGTACATCATGATGACGAAGTGGACGTCTATCTCAACGGCGTGCTTGCCGCCAGGACCGCCGGTTTCACGGTCAAGTACGAGCCGCTGGCGATCCACAGCGAGGCCCTGGCCACGCTCAAGCCCGGCGACAACGTCCTGGCCGCCTATTGTCATCAAACGACCGGTGGGCAATATGTCGACGTGGGGCTCGTTTCGAGCGTCGAGCAGCCGAAAGACACGCCCCTTCCGGCCGAAGCGATCGTCGCCTTGGCCACACCTCCTGAAGAGCGGACGGAAGAACAGCGAAATCAAGCCAAAAAGTTCCGCGCGAAGCTGCGACAGTTGCTGGCCACTTCGCTGCCGGACGAAAACGGCAAGTTGGAACGCTGCGAGCAGCGGATTCAGGATGCCCAGGCCGCGCCGCCGCGTGAGCCGACCAGGGCCTATGTCTGGTACGAAGACGGCGGGCAGGCACCCGCGACACACGTGCTGAAGCGCGGCAACCCTCGCGATCCGGCCGAGGAGGTCGACCCAGGCGTACCGGCCGTACTGGTCGACGCGCCGATGGGGCCGCCCAAACCGACCGGCCACAGCACGGGCCGGCGCCGCCAACTGGCGGAGTGGCTCACGCGCGGCGACAACCCGCTGGTAGCCCGCGTGATGGTCAACCGCATTTGGCAGCACCATTTCGGTGACGGGCTGGTGGGCAGCGAAAACGATTTCGGCATCATGGGCGAAGCGCCGACGCACCCAGAGCTATTGGATTGGCTGGCCGGCGAGTTCGTCGCCCGCGGGTGGAGCGTCAAACAGATGCACCGGCTGATGGTGCTCTCGAACACTTACCAACAATCGTCGGCCGCCAACCCAGCGGCCGAGCAGGTCGATCCGCAGTGCGACTTGCTCTGGCGGTTCGCCGCGCGCCGGCTGGAGGCCGAGGCGGTGCGCGACGCGGTGCTCGCCGCCAGCGGGCGGCTGAACCACGAGCGGGGCGGGCCAAGCGTTTACCCGCTGATTTCGCCGGCGGTGCTGGCCGGCCAGTCGCGGCCGGGCAACGGCTGGGGTAAGTCGGAGCCGGCCGAAGCGGCCCGTCGCTCGATCTATGTCTTTGTCAAGCGCACGCTGCTGGTGCCCGAGCTGGAGGTGCTCGACTTCCCCGACACCAACGGCACGTGCGAACAACGGCAAGTTTCGACCGTTGCGCCGCAGGCATTGACGTTTTTCAACGGTGAGTTCATCCACGAGCAAGCGGGATACTTCGCAAAGCGTCTCATGACGGAGGCGGCCGACCCAGCCGCGCGAATCGAACTGGCCTACGCTCTAGCGATCTCGCGGCCTCCCAGCGATATGGAGCGGGCGACGATCACGGAATTTCTCGCGCGGCAAGAAGAACAGGTCCTTCGCGACGCGCAAACCGCTGGCCAAACGCCCGCCGGGCAACTTGACGCGGAGAAAGGGGCGAGCGACGCCGCCCAACAGGCGCTGGCCGCGTTTTGTCTGGTATTATTGAATACGAACGAGTTCGTGTACCTGCCCTGAGTGGGATTTTAGATTTCTGATTTTGGATTTTGGATTGGAGTAGCGGAATTCGTGAGAATTCCGACCGTATATGAGCAACTTCCTCGATGACGGTCTTACTGCCGGCTTTCCGCGTCTGACGCCCTGTGGGCGGACGCGGCGCGAGTTCCTCTGGCAAGCCGGCGGCGGTTTCGTGGGCACGGCCCTGACCTGGCTCTTGGCCAACGAGGGCTTCGTTGCCGAGGCGCGGGCCAGCGATCGACCGCTGACATCGCCCTTGGTTCCGAAGCCGCCGCACTTCGCCCCCAAGGCCAAGAGTTGTATCTTCCTTTTCATGTATGGCGGGCCAAGCCAGGTCGACCTTTTCGACCCCAAGCCCGAGCTCACCAGGCACCACGGCCAGCCGATCCCGAATCTCGACAACGACCCGCTGTTCAAGAGCCGCAACCCTGGCACGCTCTTGGGCAGCAGCCGAAAGTTCGCCAAGCACGGCCAGTCGGGCGTGGAAGTCTCCGACCTGTTTCCCCATCTCGCTCGCTCGATCGACGACATCGCGATCATCCGCTCGTGCCATGCCGATAGCTTCGCCCATGGCTCGGGCCTTTTGCAAATGAACACGGGCTTCGTGCGGCAAGGCTACCCCAGCCTCGGCTCGTGGGTCACATACGGGCTGGGGACCGTCAACCAGGATCTGCCGGCCTACGTGGTGCTGCTCGACCATCGCGGCGGGCCGATCGGCGGCGCGCCCAACTGGAGCGCCGGATTCATGCCCGCCGCGTTTCAGGGGACGCAATTCCGCACCACCGGAGATCCCCTGATCGATCTCAAGCCGCCCGGCCATGTGACCCGCGCCCAGCAACGCGGTCAGCTCGACCTGTTGCGGCGGTTGGGCGAGTTGGAGCCGGGCACGCTGCCGAGGCAGTCGGAGTTACAAGCGCGCTTGGACACCTACGAACTGGCCTTCCGCATGCAGTCCGAGGCGCCCGAGGCGGTGGACCTGTCGCAGGAGTCGGCGGAGACCCGCGCGCAGTACGGTGTTGACCGGCCCGAAACGGAGCGCTTCGGCACGCGCTGCCTGATGGCGCGGCGGCTGGTGGAGCGAGGCGTGCGGTTCGTGCAGGTCTATTCGGGCGGCGGTCACAGCGATGAGAACTGGGACGCCCACGGCGACGTGAACAAGAACCACGAATTGCACTGCAAGGAGACCGACCAGCCTATGGCGGCGCTATTGAGCGATCTCAAGCAGCGCGGCCTGTTGGATGAAACGCTGGTCGTCTGGGGGGGCGAGTTCGGCCGCACACCGACCGGCCAAGGGGGCAAGGGGCGCGATCACAGCCCGCGCGGCTTCAGCATGTGGATGGCGGGGGGCGGGATCAAGGGGGGCCAGGCCCACGGCGCGACCGACGAATTCGGCTTCACGGCCGTCGAGAACAAGGTCCACGTGCATGACATACACGCCACGATCCTGCACCTGATGGGATTGGACCACGAGCACCTGACCTATTTCCACAACAGCCGCGAGATGCGGCTGACCGACGTCGAAGGGCAGGTCGTGCGAGAATTGATCGCATAGGATGCCATTGGGGGCCGTAATCGACACTAGTGTCGCTTGTGGGTCACGGCGCGAGCCAATCGACGACGGTTAGGCCGGGAACGTTCGCGTAATCGGCCGTATTGTGGGTCACCAGCGTCACGTTGATTCGGCGGCCTCGCGCCGGCTCGACTTGCGCTGCTGTCGATTCCAATCGAGGAAATCATCCAGCCCCCGCACGTCGTCCGACCAGCTTCCCGCAGCGCGTTTTAAGGCCTCGAGCGGACTGACGTCGGGCGCTATCGGTTGCGCCGCTGGATGGACGGTCACGGTTACCGGCTGCCCGTCGTGCAAGTCGGGGTATTTATCCAGTTCGATCGTCTTGCCGTGAACCACACCGTGAAAGACGCTCGTCGACTCGGACATCGCAAATCTCCGTTGCACCGCTTCAGCTCTCTCAACCCTTCAGTATAAGGATGCGCGATGAAATACGAAAGATCAAGGTGGTGACAGGTTGTTGGTGTCCTAATGGGTGCGTTGCCGGATTTTAGCCGGCCACCCGCCGGTTGTCGGCTGCCTGGTTTTTAAGCACGGCGTCAAAAAGCTCGCCGAACGTCCAAGTGTGGTCGGCAAGCCCGGCCATGACGGCGGCTGTCGGACGACGCCGGCCGCTCTTGTTCGGCTTGCGGGTCCGCCAGCAGTAATTGTAAAAAGCGGCGAACATCGCGAAAGCCGCCTCCAGTGTCCGGCCGGCCCGGACAATACCAAGGTACCAAGGTTCGGGTTCGCGAATTGGGTTTGACCCAACCAGCAGGCTCGATATAATTTTTTGTACTCCCTTCTTGAAACCACGGCATGGCCTAGCCTATCATGGCCTAAAATCGCCGGTCGAGAGTCTCCACCTTAATGCCATCCATCGCTGTTGGTCCACCAGCCGAGGGGTTAGGGCGATCCAGCGCGTGCATCATTTTGCACGACGCAGCGCCGAACGTCATCGACTGGGTAGCCGAGAACGAAACGCCAGGGTTGATGGCGAAGCACAGGGTCGGCCAAAACGAATTCTGGGTGGATTTGACGATCGAGGCATGGGAAGACGCAGTTGTCCATTTTCACATCGTGCGGTCATCGGATGAGTTGGCGTTTGAAGAGTCGGATGTTGCAACTTTTGAAGACATCGTAAACAAAATAAATGAATTTTCAGATGAAATTGGGGAAGAGGCCACCAATATTCGCTGCCGTGGTCGTTTCGCCGTGCATGCCAATTGCCTTCCAGACGATGGTTTCGTTGGCAGCCTTCTGAAGGCAAAGGGAATGTCGGATGGCACGCCATTATCCTTGACAGGCGGCATCCTGGAGCCAGATGATGAAGTCTTTACTTCCGTCGCTTTTGAGACGATAGACAAGGCTGGGGGTGGGATTGAGTTCACGATTAACGCGGAAATATCCATTAAATTAGATGCTTATTTTCTTGACAAGATCGACAAGTTGCTAAAAATTGGAGCCGATCGCTTCGTCTTAGGCAAGTTGACAGAAAACGATTATGGCACCAAGAAAAATATCATCCGCGAAGCGCCGTGAACGGCGATGCGAGCAAGGCTGGCCAGAGAAGCCTTGCCGTGTCGAGGCCAAATCGTGCGCGCGAAAGCACGTGGCGACGGAAGATACACTACAGAACCTCCAAATCGACGCCCTTGGGCGACAGGTAAAAGCTGTTGCATCGCGGCTTGATTATTTGGGGAAAATCCTGGATATCGTCCTTCCGCTCATCGACCAGAAGGAACTCAAGGCAGCCGCAGAGCTTGTGCAGATCACTAGGCCAACGGCGATGCAGCTTCAGGATATTGGCGGACAGCCGCCAGGGTTAGATGGCGACATGGACAGAGAACGCCCTTGGTAGT
>DATLQY010000342.1:0-8342 GCA_035534975.1 Pirellulales bacterium | reverse complement strand
TGATCGACGGCTACCGCTTGATCGGCAACGCCGTTCCACCGTTGGTTTCGGCACAGTTCGCCCGCGCCGCCTTGCACTTTCTGGCGCGCCGGCGCAAGCCGCAGGCAACACGAACATGAAGCTGCCGGTTACCGCGCTCGACTTGTCGGCCCAGTTGGCGGAATTCGATGTCTGGATCACGCCGTCGCTTGGCGAAGTCCGCGACACAGTGCGGTTTCGCGAACAAATGGCCGCTGTCGTCAGCACTTTCGAAGCCCTCGGCAAGGCGACGAACCGGTTCCATGACGTCGCCGACTGTCGGCCCGCCGTGATCGCGGAAACGTTCGTGCGGCTCGTTCGTGGTCGCCCGGAAGCCGAAGTCTGCCGCACCCTCGAGGCCCTGGCATCCGTGTTGTTCCTGGTGACGGGAAGATCGGACAACAACGCCAAGTGCCAGTTTCCACTCTATTTGCGCGATCACGCGCATTGGCCGGAGCTTCCCGTCGTGCGCAAGACCCGAACCGGCCCGGAATTGAGCGCGGTTCGCGTACCCAGGGAGCTGAAGGCCGAGAAGTACCTTGGCATCGTGGCGAACCTTGGACCGTTTCCGGAGCAGCAACAGCGGCTGCTGGAGCAATTCGTGGGCTTCCTGCTCGACAACGAGGCTTGCGTGTCACAGCTCTGGAGCATCGGGCACAGCTTCTTCGTTCTCAAGCACTTTGGCAGGGAACAGGATCTCCTGGCGCCACTGGTGATCTTCCAAGTGCGTGGTTCGGTTGCCGCATCGGGAGGACACGATCCGGAGGAGTTGCTCCGCGCTCGCTTGCTTGAATGGGGGCTTGAAGCAGGCGCCGATTTCAACACCATTGACGTCGTGCTTGGGGACTTGGCGTCGCTCGCCGCGACGGACCCGGGGCGCAAGTCGGCGGTAGGTCGCCTGCCCGAGCGGATCAAGACGCGTGCCTACGACTTCGTGTTCCCTTATCGGACGCCCGGATGGAACCCGTGTGTGTTCGTTCAAGCCCAATTCTACGCCGGCGATTCTGGGAGCGTGTCGCACAAGAACGTCGATCAGACCAGCACCTCTCGCGCCGCCGTCCGTGCCGTCGTGCCCGAGGCGAGGTTTGTCGAATACGTCGACGGCGCCGGCTATTTTTCATCGCTTAACGGCGACCTCAAGACCTTGCTTTCATCGCAGACGACGGCGTCCTACTTCCAGGTCCGCAGCGCGGCCATTCGCCTCCGCAGGGAGCTCCAACAGATCGGGTTCTTGCTCCCCATCGACATGGAGCACGCCGTACTTCGGGCCGGAGGCAAACGCGACAAGGTACGACGATTGCTTGTTTCGGAGGGGTACGCGCCGGCCGAAATCAAGCGAGCGGTAGAATCCGGCCTGCACCGCGGCCTCATCACCGCCGAGGCGGGCGGAAGTTTGGGCGTATCGCGGGCTCGACGCGATCTCGTACGAAGGTATTTCCTGCTCGATGTTGCCGCGCGCTGCGGCGCCCCAGCCACCGACTCCAAGCTCAGCGGTTCTCTTCTCGTGCCTGGTTACGGACCGTTTTTCGGCGCCAAGCTCGACACGCTCGCCGAAGCGGCCCTGAAGCTGGCTCCGGAATTGGTCACCGATTGGGCACGCCCAACCTCGGTGTTGGGGGACATTCGCTGGCTCTGCGATCAAGGGCTTGCCATGTCAAGCAGCTAGGATCGGCGCAGGTTCCTGCGGCGATTGGAAGCAAATTGAAAGTTGAACGGCTCGCACTATGGAATGGGAGCTTCGCCATACATTGCCTAGAGGCAAATTCTCACGGGTACCGTCCACACGGTCGCGGCAAATGCGCGCGGTCCGTAGTCGCGGTAATCGTTCGACCGAGAAACGGTTGCGCGGGGCGCTCGTACGCACCGGTTTGCGCGGCTGGATAATGCACCCCCGAGACATCCCCGGGACGCCCGACTTTTTCTTTCCACGTCAGGGTGTCGCCGTCTTCATTGACGGGTGCTTTTGGCACGGTTGCCCGCGTTGCGGGCACATCCCAAAAACGAACCGCGCGTACTGGCAAGGCCGAATCCAGCTCAACCAACGTCGAGACCGCCGTAACCGGCGGCGGCTCCGCAATCATGGCATCCGCGCCATCCGGTTCTGGGAGCACGAACTCCGCGCCGGAACCGAGCACGTCCTCAAGAAGCTCAATTCATTGCTGGGACAATGCTGAATTCCGTCTCGCCGGCCCCGCCGTTCTATTTGCTCTCGCGTTTCGCTGCCGCATCGATGTACTCCTCCACCAGTCGCTCCAACACCGTCAGCGGCACGGCGCCCTGCCGTAGCACGACATCGTGGAACTCGCGCAGGTCGAAGCGTTTGCCAAGCCGCTCCTCGGCGCGGGCGCGAAGCTCGCGGATTTTCAACTCGCCCATTTTGTAGGCCAGCGCTTGGCCGGGCCAGGAGATATAGCGGTCGACCTCGTTGACGATGTTTCGCCGCGTCAGGGCGGTGTTCTCGGCCATGTACTCGATCGCCTGTTCGCGGGTCCAGCCAAGGAAGTGCATGCCCGTATCGACCACCAGCCGGCAAGCTCGCCACATCTCGTAGCTCAAGCGGCCGAAATCGCTGTACGGATCCTGGTAGAAGCCCGTTTCCAGGCCGAGCCGCTCGGCATACAAGCCCCACCCTTCGACGAAGGCTGTGAAGCCGGCGAAACGCTGAAAGGCGGGCAAACCCTCCAACTCCTGCTGCCGGGCAATCTGCAAGTGGTGTCCAGGCACCGCCTCGTGCAGCGAAAGGGCCTCGATTTCATAGAGCGGCCGGCTCTTGAGGTCGTAGGTGTTCACGAAGTAAAACCCGGCGCGCGTGCCGTCGCCCGAAGGGCCCTGGTAATAGGCCGTGGTCGTGGCCGGCGCGATGAAGGCCGGAATCGGCTTGATACCGTACGGCATCCGCGGCAACGTCTTGAAGAGCTTCGGCAATTCCCCGTCCATCTTCTTCAGCACCAGGGCCACTTCCTTCATGAGCTGCTCGGGAGTCTCGACGTAAAACCTCGGATCGGTCCTGAGAAACTCGACGAAGGCCGCGAAGTCCCCCTCGAAACCACTTCGGCGGATCGCGGCTTCCATCTCCGCGCGGATGCGCGCGACTTCAGATAGCCCCACGTCGTGGACCTGCTGCGGCGTGACGTCGAGCGTGGTGAAGCGGCGCACGCGGTGACGGTACAGTTCGCGCCCTCGCGGCAACGCCGAGACGCCGATCGGCCCTCGCGCGGCCGGCACGTATTCGTCGCGCAAGAACTCCAGCAATCGCCGGTAGGCCGGCACGACCGTTTCGGCGATCGCCTCGCGCCCCTCGCGCGCGAGCCGCTCGCGCTCGTCGTCGACGATCGCGGCGGGAACCCGCTGAAACGGTTTGTACAAGGGACTTTGGTCCGGGTCGTCCACGATTTGGGCGCCGACGGGACTTTCATAGCCGGCCAACACGATGTCGGGAAGCACGAGCCCGGCCTCGATGCCGCAGCGCATCAGCTCGACGTGCTCGTCGCTATAGCGGCCGAAATCGCGCAACCGGCCCAGGTAACGCTCGTAGCCAGGCACGTCGTCCAACGGAACGCGCTGGGCCAGTTCGGGAAACTCGATGTGAAAGCCGGAGCGGTTAGTGATCGGCAGTAGGTACGTGCGGAATTCGTACTCGGCGATCTGGTCCTGCTTCAGCCGGCCAAAGACTTCGTAACTCGTCCGCTCGCGCGGCGTCAGCTTGGCGCGGTCGATCCTTTTCCAACGGTCAAGGAATTCACGCTGGCTCTTCAGCCGTCGCTGGAAGTCGGCCTCAGTCACGCTGGGAAGCCGGTCGTCGAAACGGTGATCGCCACAGTCGGTGGCGTGCAACGGATCTTCATGCAACTCGAATTCCCAGGCTTCATCGAACAAGCGTCGCAGCTCCTCGCCGGCCGTTTCGGCCCCAAAAAGAACGCCGCTGGAGAGAGCGACCACCAGTGTCAGGGCGAGCAAATGAAGGCTTCGCAAATCAGTTCCCCTACGAACTTGTTTCAAGTAATCAAGCTTTCTTCAAGGGGGATATGGGGATACGGAGGAGATATGGGGATACGACGAAAAACAAAAGAGGCGAGCGAAACTCGTCGGCCAGAGCTTTAAGAGTCGCTCCTCTCTCTTCCTGCCTTCATCACCCTATCTCCTCCTTATCCCCATATCCCCTTTCAATATGAGGTCCCCATCCTTGTTGGTCGATTCGTTCATCGACGGCCCGCTGGAAAGCCTACCTTACGGCTACATCCGGCACAATCGTCAAGGTAGTCGTTGATTTCGCCGCGGAGCGGTTGGTGCCGCCGCCGACGCGCGGGACGAGTTGCATTTGACCGGGACTGACACAGACTTGAGAATGCGAGTGTCGCGAATTGCCGACGACGATCAGATGGCCGCTCTGGCGAGTGAGTGGAACGTCTTGGCGCGCGGGGTGCCGTTCAGAACTTGGAATTGGATGGCCGCCTGGTGGCGGCACTATGGCAGCCCGCGACCCACCGCGGCAACGCGCCGCGAACTGTTCGTGCTCGCCGTCCACGATGCGACCGGCACGCTGACCGGCCTGGCTCCCTGGTACCGCCAAACCCGAGCGGGCCGCCCGCGCACCGTTCGGTTTCTTGGTTCGGGTCACGCGTGCAGCGATTACCTCTCCGTGCTCTGCCGTCCCGGCTGCGAGACGGAAGTGGCCACCGATCTGGCCGAGTGGCTTGGTGAACATCGCGGTTCGACGACCGACGACGAGCAGACCTGGGACCGCCTGGAAATGACCGGCGTCGACGCCGCTGACAGAACGGTGAACGAGCTGGTCGCCGCGCTCGCCGAGCGCGGCTCGCTCGTCCACCGACGCTCGGCGCCGCACTGCTGGCGATTGCGCTTGCCGGCCGATTGGGATTCGTATCTCGCCCGGCTCTCCAAGTCGCACCGAAAGCAGCTTCGCCGGTTCCAACGGCGGCTGTTCGACGGCGGCCGCGCCGTGCTGCGGCAGGTGGCCGACGAAAGCGACCTGGCGCGCGGGCTGGCGATCCTGACCGACCTGCACCAGCGCCGCCGGCGCGGCTTTGGTGAGCCGGGTTGTTTCGCTGAGCCGAGCTTCGCCAATTTCCATCGTGAAGTGGCCTTGCAATTGCTCCACGCAGGCAGCCTGCGGCTTTCATGGCTGGAGCTGGATGGCAGGCCCATCGCCGCCGAGTACCAACTCGCCGGCGACGGCGTGATCTATGCTTACCAGTCGGGAATCGATCCTGACGCGCTGGCCCACGAGCCTGGCCGGCTGGCGACGATGGCCACGCTCCGCGCGGCGATCGACGGCGGCTACCGGGCATATGACTTGTTGCGAGGTGACGAGGCATACAAAGCCCATTGGCGCGCCGAGCCTCGCCCGAGTCTCGACCTGCGCGTGCTACCCGGCACGCCCGCCGACCGATTGCGCCGCGGCGTGTGGGTGGCCGGCGACAATGTCCGAGCCTGGCTCAAAAACCGTTGGCGGTCGGCCGGTTCATTCAATTCACAATGAAACACCCTAAGCGGGGTACATCGTCAATATCGGAAAATACCGGGGTTCAGGGTTCGGGATTCTTGTTCCGGCCCGGCGCTGGCTCCTGACTCCTGATGACCGACTGACTCCCGACTCCTAACTCCTGGCACCCGACGCCTGATATCTCATGCTGCTCACTGAAATTACCGCCGACCAACTATGCGTCGAACCGCTGACTTCGTCCAATGCGCTGGCCGAGATGTGCGGGCCGTGGAACGCACTGGCCGGCGATGTGACGTTTCGGCGTTGGGAGTGGCTCGAAGCCTGGTGGCGCCATTATCGTCGCGAGGGAATGGATCTGTTCGCCCTGGCCGTCCGCGACGGCGACGGCGAGCTCGTCGGCCTGACACCCTGGTACATCGAACGCTCGGCCCGCGCGGGGCGAGTCGTCCGGTTTCTCGGGTCGGGCGAAGTCTGTTCCGATCACCTCACGCTCCTCACCGCGTCCGGTTGCGGCACGGCGGTCGCGCGGCGGGTCGCAACCTGGTTGGCCGACGAGGGCGCCGAACTTTGGGACCTCATCGAGCTTGACGGTGTGGCGGCCGACGACGAAACGCTCGGCACGTTGGCCCACGCGCTCAAGGCAAAAGATTACACGCTGCACCGCCGCGAGCGAATTGGCGCATGGCGATTGGAACTATCCGACAGCTGGGGGGCCTATGCCAGGCGCCTTTCCAAGTCGCGGCGGGGCGGGGTAAAGACGGTGGAGAAACGGTACTTCGAAAGCGGCCGGGCCATTTGCAAATCGGTCGGGTGCGCGGACGAGCTTCCGCGCGGCCTGGCGATCCTGCGCGACTTGCACCAGCGGCGCCGCGCCAGCCTGGGCGATCGAGGTTGCTTCGCATCGCCGCGCTTTGACGGCTTTCTGACCGAGGTCGCCCAGCGGTTTCTCGCGCTCGGTGAATTACGGCTGCACTGGGTCGAGTTGGACGGGCGGCCCGTCGCCGCGCAGTTCGACTTCATCTCCGGTGGCACGTACTACCATTACCAGTCGGGCATCGCGCCCGACGCGATCGCCGACAAGCCCGGCTGGCTGATCCAGATTTCCTCGCTCAAGCGCGCCATCGCCGAGGGCCTGCGGGCCTACGACTTCCTGCGCGGAGACGAGCCGTACAAGGCATTTTGGCGTGCCGAACGTCATGCCTTGATCGAGCTACGAATCGTCGGCCGGCATCCGGCGGCGCGCCTCCGCCACCGCGCCTGGCTGGCCGGTGTAAGGGTCAAGGGTTTGTTGCGCGGGGCCGCCGCGCTTGTCCCGCGCCGGACAGGACGCCATTCTCCACGCGGCACGAACGAGACGGAAACACGAACTACGGTGGAACCATGAGCCTCTCCTTTCCGACCCGGTGCCTGTTGAGCGCCTACTACCACGGCACGTACCCTTATCGCCTCTGGCGAAACCGCCGCGCCGCGGCGGCGGGCCGTGCGCCGGTGATCGTGCTGTTTTATCACCGTATCGCCGACGAGGACCCGAACGATTGGACCTGTCGGTACGACATGTTCGCCCGCCAAATGCGTTGGCTCAAACGCCATTGCGACATGGTCTCGCTGGCCGAGGCGCAGCGGCGCATCCGCCGCGGAAACCACCGGCCCGCGGTGAGCATCACGTTCGACGACGGTTACGCCGAAAACTGCGACCGCGCGGTGCCTCTCCTGCTCGCCGAACGGATTCCCTGCACCTACTTCGTCACCGTCCGCAACGTCTTCGAAGGGCTCGCTTTCCCGCACGACGTGGCGCGAGGCAAGCCGCGATCGCCCAATACGCTTGACCAGTTGCGCGCCATGGCCGAGGCGGGAATCGAAATCGCCGCCCACACCCGTACCCACGCCGACCTGGGCGCGATCGCCGATCTCGATCACATCTACGACGAAGTCGTCGCGGCGGGCGAAGAGTTGCAATCCGCGATCGGCCGTCCCGTTCGCTACTTCGCGTTCCCCTATGGCCGGCACGCCAATCTGCACCCATCGGCCTTTCAAGCGGCCTACGAGGCGGGCTACGACGGCGTCTGTTCGGCCTACGGGGGATACAACTTCCCCGGCGACGACGATTTTCACTTGCAACGAATTCACGCCGGCGACGACCTGCTGCGCATGGCGAACTGGGTCACGGTCGATCCGCGCAAGCTCCGCGTTCCGCGTTATGACGACTATCGGCTGAGCCACTTGCCCGAAACCGTCGGGGCGCCGTCCGCATGAGCGCCGCCTCCTCCACCAGCGACCGCGCCCCTCGGACGGCGCACAGCGACACGTTGGCCGCCGGCGTGGTGATGCTGCTTGGGGTGACCGTGGCCCAACGCTTGGTCGGCTTCGTGCGCGGCGTGCTCTTTTGCCGCTGGCTCGACCCCGATCAGCTCGGTCGATGGGACCTTTGTTTCGGCTTCCTGATGCTTGCCGCTCCGCTGGCCGTGCTGGGGTTGCCCGGCTCGTTCGGACGCTATGCCGAGTTTTACCGCCAGCGAGGTCAACTAAGGATGTTTCTCGCGCGCGCCGGCGGCTGTGCGGCGTTTTTGGCGGTGGCCGCCTCGGTCGTGTTGGCGTTGGGGAACCGCTGGTTTTCGCGGCTGATTTTCGGAGGCGACGACGACCGCGACCTGGTCGTGCTTATGGCCGGCGGTCTGGCGCTGTGGATTGGCCATACGCTGCTGACCGCGATCTTCAATGCTTTACGGATGACGCGAATCGTTTCGTCGCTGCACTTCTTCAACAGCGTGGCTTTCGCAGTGCTGGGCGTGGCGTTGGTCTTGTTTTGGGAGCCCAGCGCCGCGAGCGTCGTGTGCGCCTTCGGCGGCGCGTGCCTGTTGTC
>DATLQY010000341.1:0-2855 GCA_035534975.1 Pirellulales bacterium | reverse complement strand
CGCGCACGCCGCTATCGGACCAGTCGGAGTTGCTCGTGGGCAAAGGGCGGTACCGGCTGCTCGTTCCGACGGGCGACGGCCCGGCCACTACCGACTATCCACCCGCCGAAAGTGCGCGCAATACGACGCGCGCCTGGGGTGACGACGGCGCCGCGCCGGCGATTCCGGCGCTAGTCGAAATGCTCGGCAACGCCGTCAGCAATCGCGTACACTTGATCGCCGACGAGTATTGGATTGGTACTGATCCGGCCTGCGCCATTTGCCGGGTCAACGATCCGTTTTGCGAAGCCCGGCACGTGCGGCTGTTTCGCGACGCCAAGGGCGTCTGGCACATGGAGCCGAACAAGGCGATCAACGGCCTTTGGTTTCGAATGCCGCAGGTCGTCTGCGAAACTATGGTGCAATTCCAGATCGGCGAACAACGGTTCCGCTTGAAGGTCGGAGGTTGAACATGCGACTTCGCGTCCATTCGCTGGAACGGACCTTCGAATGGGAGTCGAGTTCCGCGCATTTTCGCGTGGGGCGAGGCGACGCGTGCGACCTGCGCATGGAGGGCAAAGCGTCGCAATTCGCGTCCTGGGAACATGCCGGGTTCAGCGTGGGAGACGACGGCGCCATGTACGTCACGGATCTCGGGTCGAGCAACGGCACCTACGTCGATGGCGTGCGCATCAGCGTCGCCACGCCCCTGCGAGTCGGTTCGATCGTACAGCTCGGTCGAGCAGGACCAAAGCTGGAGGTGCTCGCATTGAACACCGCCGCGCCGATTCCGATACCGACTGCCGCCCCGGCGCCAACGCCCGTCGACTCGGCAGCAGCGGGTCCGCGACTGCTCACCACGCTGAAAGGCTGGCCACAGCGGAATTGGCTCATCGGCGCCGCCGTCGTCGTGATCGCCGTCATCGGATTTCTCGCGGCGAGTCGATCTCCAGCTCCTCCCGCGCCGCCGCCCGTTATTGAACTTGCGGACACGAAAGATACGAATAAACGTCACGAACATAAGGATGATCGTCGTGAATCGAACGAAGACGATGCTGAACCGAAGGTGAACCCGCAAGATGTCAATAAGTCCGTCGAGCCAAAGCTCAAGGAGGCGGCCGAGGATCGGGAGATACCACAAACGGTGCCGCTGCCGCAAGCCGCTCCTGACCCTTGGAAAGAGGCCAAGGAACGCGGCATGGCCGCTTACCGGCTCATCGTCGTCGAAGACCCTGTGACACAAAGAACCTGGCCCCATGCGGGGGCGATCGTCGTCGGCGAGCACGCCTTGTTGACGACGGCCGGCGTTGCCGTCGACTTGCAGAAAATTCGCGACCACAAATGGCTCGTGACCGTCATGAAACCACCGCATGGCCCGCGCGTACCGATCGCGGAGACTCGCGTTCACACCCTGTTTGAGCAAGCCGATCCGGAGAAATAGCGATTTTTCGATTCGGCCTTGCTCTATGTCGACCAGCCGCTCACCGGCGCGCTCGCGCTCGCCTCGCCCGAAGACCTGGGCAAGCTTGAACATGGACTTCCATTGAGCTGTGTCGCGGTCGATCACGATGGCGACTCGCTCGACCGTTTCCACCCGCTGACGCCAGGCAACTTCGAGTGCGAAATCTTCAGTATCACCCGTTTCCCGGACCCCGACCTCCCCAATGGCCCGCGGCTCTTGCGTCTTAAGGGCACTTTTGGCGAAAGATTTTTGGGAAGTCCGATTGTGGACGAGCGAGGCCAAGTCGTCGCACTCTATTGTGGGGCGGCCGAAGAAGTAAAGGGGAAGGGCGGTCCCGAGCTTAGCTATGCGAAAGTAATCGATCCCGGAATGATCCGCGGCGCACTGGAGCGGCGAGACGATCCGCTTTGGGTCGAGCCTGTGGTGGCCCAGGCTAACCCAGTTGAAAATGAGGCAATCAAATGACGTTTGCGCGTTCAACCTCGCGTGTCCGATACGGCTGCTTTTTGACCGTGCTGACCATGATCGCTTGTTTGCATGGAACGCCGGATTTGACAGCGCAAGTTATTATCGTCCAGGGGCCATGTGCCAACGCCGCCGCGAATGCCTTCAGCAACCAGATCTTCGCGCAGGCCGCCGTCCTGCGGGCCGACGGTGACTTCCTCGTCTCGATGGCCGTCGCCCGCAATCTCAACGCCGAAGCGGCCTCGAAGGAAATGGACAACGCCATAAAATGGGTGAACACCTTTTTCGAGCGCCGCCGGCTGAACCGCGAGTGGAGGGATGCCGAGCATATCGATTACCTGGAGCGCAAGGAGAAGGGTCGCAAGCAGCAACGTCGAATCATCGAGGGGAACTTGGATGCCCTCGGCGCGGATTTGAGCGACGAGCTTAACTTCATGGTCGGGGAACTGGCGGCCTACACGTCGTACTCGATCTTCCTGTCGCGCGAAGTGCTCGGGTCGCCCGACGACGCCCCGCTCTCGGACGAGGAAAAGGCCCGTATCTTCGTCAACGAGGGAAAACGAGCGGGGGGCAAGAGCCGCCGCTTCGCGGTGGACATGGCCGAGGAGTTGGCGACGCGCCTGTGGCCCCCCGCCCTCCGCGGCGAATCGTTCGCCGAGGCGCGGAGCGAATTCGAAAAAGCGCGCGACGCGATCAAGCGGACGATGAACCCCGACAACGAAGCGCGGCTGATGAAGGCGGTCGATCAACTCTCGGACGAGCTGAACACGGCTTTTCCTCGCGAACGCCGGAAGAGGTTGTCGCCCGACGATTTTTTCGCTTATCTCGCCGCGAAGCGCTATGTGCAGTCGCTCGCGCTGTCGACGTTCCGCTTGATCGAGACGCAGCGGCCGCTGGCGGCCGACGAATCGTTTTGTTTCAACGGCAAGACGGTCGGCGAGTTGTTGGG
>DATLQY010000340.1:0-7261 GCA_035534975.1 Pirellulales bacterium | reverse complement strand
GAAGCCCGACGCTCCCACGACGAGCCGGGCGACTTACGAACTCAGGATGGTTGAAGGCGTCGGCAGGTACTGCTTTGTTGCCGCGAGAAAGCCCGCCGAGAAACCGACGGCTGGCCGTTGAATGGCCGGCCCGTGTATCGGCTCCCGGAAGCTCTCAAAACTCCCGACGTATCGCCTCTTGTCTGAACAGCTTGAAGCCCGCCTTCAAGTAGTTGGGCAAGGCGGCTGCGTGATCCAGCGTGCAGGTGTGCAGCCAGAACCGCCGCGGCTGGTAACTCCAGGCTTTGTCGATCGCCCATTGCAGGAACCACTTGCCAAGCCCCTGGCCGATGAATTCCGGAACCAGGCCGAACTGGACCAACTCGATCTCATTCGGCTGGCGGCGATCCAGCTCAGCAAAGCCGGCCGGCGTGCCATCGACGTGCAACACGTGCAACTCATCACCTGGATCGCCGATGATGGCGGCAAGCGCCTCATCTGACATCTTGCGGCGGCTCAGCCAGTAGAAGTCCTTGCCCACGGCATCGTAAAGCGAACGATAGTACAGCACGCTCGGTGAAGTGACGTGTGGTACCGTCAGATCATCTCGCGGGGCGGGCACCGAGCGGTGCGATGCGGCAAGCATCTCCAGGTAGTAAACCGTGACTTCGACCAACTCCATGCGTTTGCTTCCGTCGACGATGCCAGCCATTCGTAATCTTCGAGACCGGCCATAAGTTTCGAGACCGGCGAGTGAAGCCAATTGTAGAGCGGCGACGTGGTTGCGGTAAACAGCCCACCCTCGTGCGTTGACCACCCCGCAAAATCGGCGCACACTACACGGGTGGCGGTGATCGAATAACACCCGGACCGAGGCGTCGAGATGAAGGACGAGGCCAGCTACCACTGCGATTCCTGCGGGGAGGAAATCGTGGTGCCCATCGACCTTTCGGCCGGATCAGGCCAGGAATACGTCGAGGATTGCCCCGTCTGCTGCTCTCCAAACGTCATTCACGTCGAAATCGACGACGACGGCGACGTGCGGGTATGGGCCGAGGGGGAGTAGTTACCTCCGCAATAATTCGAAAACGACGGCCGCAGCCAGCGAAACGATCGCCAACGTCGCCAGCGCGTCGCCCCACAAGGCGCGCAAGTCCCTTCCAGGCACGGCGGACGCAGGCTGCACTTTGTTGGTCATTAGCACCGCGCGGTGCCCCCTGCGGTACAGGTCTAGTTCAGTAACGGTTGACATGGTCGTAACTCCTACAAAACGCGGAAGAAAAACGTCCATCGGCCCTCCGCTTGCCAATCTCATAGTGTGATACGCCGGCCAGCCGAGAACCTTACACCCGCGCGCCGAGAATCCCTGGTCGGTCGTTGGAAGCTGAAGCCAATGAATGGCTTGCGGCGACGTAAACGTGGGCTGGGCAACGCCCACCAACACGACTATTCGTCCGTGACTTCGTCCGCGTCGTCGTCCGCCGCGCGGTGGGGAAACGCCACGCCTCGAACTCCCACGAAGTGGCGGCGCAGGCGGGAATCGATTTGCATCATGAATTCCCCCGCCCGTTCGACCTGCGACGCCGCCGCGCTACGCGGCGGCAACGGCCCCCTGGGCTCGATCTGCGAACGTCTCAGGTGCAATAACACTTCGTCCGGGAGTGCCGGGGGCGACTCGTCGGTCAAGCAAGCCCGCAAGTCGCCGTCGGAAATGGGGTCGCCGCGACACACGAAGATCATGTCCGTTCCCTCGGGCGGCCCAACCCGCGCCGGGCGTGTCGCATCAGGGAACCTGATGCCATCGAGCTTGTCGCCCGTCGTCCGTGCCGTCGGCAAACTTCGCACCTGGCCGGCCGCGTCGAGCCAGACCATCGTCACCGGCTCGCCGGGCGATACGTCGAACGTGACCGTAACTCGGTCGCCCGTGCGTAACGGCAAAACGTTCGACAGGTTGACCACTTCGTCGTTGCGAATGACCAGAATTTCGGGCACCGACTGCACCGTCGGTTTGTTCGACATCCAATCCGCCGCTTCGATCAGCACCAGCGCGGCGAGCAATACGATGATGGCGACGGTGCCGCGGCGCATGCCCGCGAGCCGCGCCGTCCAGTGCCGCAATCGGCCGGCGCAATCGGCGGCCGTGGGGCGGTGGGCCGGATCGGTTGCCAAAGCCTGTTCACAGAGTCGCACCAGCCGGCGCGGTGTGCCCGCGGCTCGCAACGGGCCGAAGTCGACTTCGCCTCGCCGCGCGCGCTCCAGAGACTCGATCACGCTTGGCGCGGCAAATGGGCCGCGACCGGTGATCAACCAATACAATGTGGCCCCGAGTCCAAACACGTCGCCCGACGGACCGGCGTGTTTTCGCGGGCCACCGGCTGCCGCGAGCTCCGGCGGCAGGAACTCGGGCGTACCGCCGCAGGGACCTGCCTCGTCTTGCCAAATACTCTCCAACCGGGCCAGGCCGAAGTCGATCAGCCTGGTGCGTCCGTCGGCATCGACCATGATGTTGCGCGGCGTGACGTCGCCATGTACCACACCACGGCCATGCGCATACGCCAGCACGCGGGCCACTTCGCCGATCAGCCGCGCGGCATCGCTGGGCGGGGGGCGCCGGTTGTCGAAACACTGTTCCAGGTTTCGGCCGGCCACGTATTCCAGCACCAGATAAGGGCGGCCTTCGAAGACACCGGCATCGAACACGTGCAGCAAGCCCGGATGGTCAAGCGTGGCCAACAGCCTCCCTTCCGCGATCGCCGCATCACGGTGAGCTTCGTCATCGCGCGCCGCTCGGCGCGCGAGTTTGAGCACGAGCGGTCGTGCCAGCTCAGGATCGACCACGCGATAAACGTCGGCCTGGCCGCCGGAACCCAGCTCGCCGACCACGACGTAGCGGCCGATGCGATCGTGCCGCGGCCGATCGGTCGCGCGCGCGTCGGCGGGCGCCGCCGTCGCTTCGGCCCGAGCGGCCGGCAAGCGGCTGAAAGAGCGGCTGAACGATCGCAATGCGCCGACCTCTTGCCGCAATTGCTCGATGCGCTGCCGGCAGGCTGCACAGCCTTCGGCGTGCAGCCGGACGCGGCCCTCGCCGTCGTCCTCGGTCGCGGCCGCCAGCAATTCGTCGTCGGAAGGACAGGACTCGTTCATTTTTCGTCCAACGGTTCGGCGAATTGGTCGCATTCTTCACGCACGCGCGACAACATCCGCGAGGCATTGACGTAAACCGCGTTGACCGAGAGGCCCAACTCGGCGGCGATCTCGGCGGCCGGGCGGTCCTCGAGAACCCGCCCTTCGAAGCAGGCCCAAGAGGCCGGTTGCGCCGATTCTCGCACGCGTTTCAAGGCCACGTCGAGAATGCGCCGGCGATAGAGCTCGTCCCAGTCGTCGTCGGGATGGTCCGCCACGCTCGACTCATGTTGATCGAGCCATTCCTTTTCAGCGCGTGTCCTCACTGCCCGGCGACGAGCCCCGTCGGTAAGGGCGGCATGGGTGACCTGCCAGAGCCAGGTGCGGAACCTTCCGCGGTGATGATCGAGTTGAAATTGAGCGAGCGCCGGCACAAGCCGCGCGAATACCTCTTGCACGACGTCGAGGGCATCGTGCTCGTTGATGCCGCGCTTACGCACGTACGCCAGCAACAAAGGACGGTAGAGGGCCACGAATTCCCCCCAGGCCGTCGCGTCGGCCGGATCGCGGACACGCTCAAGCAGGGAAATGCGCGTTTCCAACATAACGGGGTCGTCTCATTCGTTTTTCGGCCGCCGCCTTGGCCCGGGAGGTGTCGCCGATTCATGTCTCCCACGAACAACCGCCACCCTTCATCACATCGTGATCTTCGGCCCGACGTACACGACGTAAAGGGGCGTGTCATTGCGGACGGGCCAAGAGAAGTGGATCCTGTACTGGGGCGTCTTGACCTTCCCATGCCATGTACAAAACAGTTTCTCATTCGGCGCGTCCGGGTGCGGAAACGTCAAATCCTGCTTGAACTTGTTCTTCTCCGTGTACGAAGAGTCCGAGAACCATGCCTTGTCGCCCGTGAAATGATCGGTGTAGAGGCTGTGCCCCTCCGCGGTTCGGTCCCCGTCATCATTGAAGCAACCCTTGAACTTGTGCAACGTGTGCAATAGCACTTGAATTCTTTCCGCCGCGCCAGGAACGAAAGGACGACTATCCAATGGCTCGAATGCGTTTTCGGCAAAAGTCAGTCGCGTACAAGCTCGCACCACATGTTCGGCAAGCGATTTCCAGGAATTGATGCGAATGGGATTGGCCGCCAGGCACGTTTGCACCGTGGCGATTGTCCAATGATTGGGGATCGAAATACTCTCGCTGGCAACGACGTTATGCACCCATGTAACATTGATGGGCGTGCAACACCAATCGGACGGATCGAAGCTCACGAGCTCCCGAGCAAGGCCCCGGAAACGGCAAATCGCGGCCTCGCCCACCGCTGTGTCGGTCACGATGCCCGCGTTCACTTCGAGCCAGTCGTCAGCGGCATGGAGACGTGCGTCCTCCCAGTAAGGGCCGTGTTTCGTCAGCCACTGCATCAACGCAAGGCGCTCCGGCATCGGCAGACGTTGAACCGCTTGTTGCATTGCGAACTCAGCGCTGACCTGCGCATAGGCCAATTTGCGGTGGCAGTAAAGCGACGAGCCCAGTCGCTGGATCTCATCCCGAATCTTCATTACGTGGCCCACCGCGCCCCGAAAGGACTGGATGTCATGGAACTGGCCGGCCATTGACAAGTCGTTCACCAGAAAATCCACATCAGCCCCCCCAACCGGCAAAATGATTCATGTCCTTGTCAAACTGGTCGAAAAAACCATAGGGCCAAACATCGATGTTTCCCGTCGGATCAATGGTCGGGCTGATAACCTGCGCATTATCTGAGCATCGATCGCCGAAGAAATGAACTATCACGTCACTTGCGTCAATTTCCCCTGCCTTCACCGACCGTCGTATTCCGTTTAGCACATGATCGCTGTGAGTCTCAATGATGACCTGGGCGCCCGCGGCGGCCAACGTCGACAGAAAACGTCCCATGGTCGCCTGTCCCGCCGGATGCAGATGCACTTCCGGGTTCTCGATGAGAAGCAGATCGCCCGGCTCTGTGGAAAGTGCCGCGACAATGATGGGAAGCACCTGGGTGAGACCAAATCCCACATGCACGGGCCGATGGAAATCTGTGTCGTCTGAGGTTCGAAGCCCTAGCGTGACGCCATTCGTCTGGGGCACTTGCGTCATCTGAAGCCTGCAGCCCGGGAAGAACTGCCTCATGCGCGCCTCGACTTGGTGTAGCCGTGTCGGTGGGCTACCGTCAATGACAAGTCCAGCGACGACATCCTCGCCGCGGCCCCAATGAAGCAGGCTCACCGCGTTTTCTCCTCGCGGCCCAACGACCTGAGTCGACTTGGGATCTGCCAAGGGGTAGACCTCGCGCGGTCCAACTCGCTCGGCCGTCAGATACGTGAGACGCCGAAGCCGCTTCGCGAGGTCCTGGTCCTGTGGATCGGCATCCGCCGGCAGAAGGAACTGCAGCGCCGCTGGTGACGGGTGTTCAACTGACCCAGTTCGAACATTGGCAACAACCGCCGACATACCGCCCCGGTCGTCCTCAAACGTCCAATGGATCCCGCGGTCGCCGTCGACGAGGCCGATTCCAAAGGTGTTCCGTCCAGTGACCTTATCGACGACATCTTTGACCGTGCCAAGATGAAGTTCTCCGCCATTGAGTAGAAGTCTTGTCGACCATTCCTGTTCCCGGATGGTCTGATGGAGCAACCCGAGTGATTGCAGTACCGACGATTTGCCTGATGCATTCGAGCCAGACAATACGCTTAAGCGCCCAAGTGGAAGCTTGAGTCGCTGGAAGCACTTGAACTGTTCCAAGTCAAGTCGCGTTAGCACCGAACACCTCCTGGAACATTCTTCTCGCGACCTCAAAACGGTACTTCACCTTGTTCGTGCTGTTGGGACTGTAAGTGATCGAATCAATGAACGCCGTGTCGCGCATGAGGGTGAAGAAGGCGGCGCGCAATTCGTCCGCATGTTCCTTGATGGCATGTTCAGGAATTCGAGAGAGTCCCGTCGACATCACGTCCCAGAGAGAGGCGTTCAGCACGCTGCGGTCCTGTTGCCCTTCGGCGTGCTTGCGAAACGCGTGTTTTCCGAAGATCGTGTAGTTGTTGTTCATCGAAGCTCCAAAGTCCGCCGACAGCTTTGCAAGTTCTTCCGTGCTGAATTTGTTCATCTGCATCAGCGCGGCGGCGAGGAATTCGTCCATTTCCCCCTTGTATTGATCGAGTGTGAGCAACTGAAAAGCGCAATAGCGGTTCACGAACTCGCGATCCCGCATTGTGGTGGTCGGCAGGCTGCGTCCGGTCGCCAGCAGGAACGGATTGGTTGCGGCCTCCTCCTTCAGAAAGCGGGTTGCTTGCCCCATGTAAAGGCAGTTGCGCATCTGTTGGCGTGTGAGCGGTGCTCCGCCGTTCACACGCTCGAAAATGTCGAGCCGTGCGCGCTCAGGGACTTTCGCGTCAATGATATAAAGCGCCAGGTTGCAATCCTCGACGCGGTTCTGAAACTTCTGCGAGAGCTCATTGAATCGCTTTTTGTGAAGTCCCGGTTGGCCGGGAAGCTTGAGTCGCAGATGATTGCCGAAAAATCTCTGGAAGGTCGATAGCCGCTGCAGGCCATCCACGACGATCATGCGGCCCCGCTCATCCTCAGCGAGATAGAACACCGGCAACGGGATTCGCATCAAAACCGATTCAATCAACTTACTCTGCTTGTCCTCCGGCCAGATGAAATCCCGCTGGAAGTCCGGATCCATGACGAATGAACCCTGTTCGATGCGACGGACCACGTCAAAGGCTGTTCGGGTTTCCGTGCGAATCAAGAGAGTGTCAATGGGATAATCACCCCAACCGCTCTCGTCTTGCTCACCGAGGCCGTCGATATCATCGTTCGTCAAAGTATTCGTCTGCTGGGTACTCATGCTCTGCTCCCCGAACGGCCTGACGTGCGGAAAGGTGTTGAGGATAGCTGGAGAAAAGGAGTGTATCCTGTCTATCGGCGGTGCGGGAACTTGTCAAGGAACAACCTTACGGACTCCCGGCGGCTTCACGCTCGATGACAACTCGCGGTTCCCGATGAGTCTGGCCGCGACAGCGAACCCTCAGGCCAGCAGCCCCCGTACCACCTCGCCGTGGACGTCGGTGAGTCGGAAGTCGCGGCCGGCGTGACGGTAAGTCAGACGCGTGTGGTCGAAGCCCAACAG
>DATLQY010000339.1:0-9498 GCA_035534975.1 Pirellulales bacterium | reverse complement strand
CTGCCGTCGTGCATGTAAGGACCGCTGCGGGAAACGCCACGCAGGCTTGGCGTCTTGAATCGGCCGCGGTCCGCCTCGTCGCGCGTTACAAGGTAGCGTCCGGGATCGGGCTCGCGTTGCAAGGCGGCGACTCCCGTATTGTGAAATGCCTCGTCCGTATAATTCGGACCGCGATGGCAGCGCCAACAACGTCCGCGGCTTTCGTAAACCCATAGGCCCTGGCGTTGGCTGTCGGTCAGCGCGGAGGCGTCGCCGGCCTGAAAGCGATCGACGGGACTGTCACCGGTGAGCAGTACGCGCTCGAAGGCGGCCAGCGCGCGGCCCAGGTTTTCGGCCGTCACGCCCCCTTCGTAGGCGGCGGCGAAGGCCGCGCGGTAATCGGCATCCGATGCGAGACTGGCGACCACATGGTCGAGCCGGCTGCCAAGCTCAATTGGATTGACGATCGGCTCCAAAGCTTGAGCTTCCAAGGTCGCCGTGCGGCCATCCCAGAAAAACGAACTGCCGAAGGCCCGGTTCACCAGCGACGGGGCATTTCGAGTGCCGACTTTGCCATGAATCCCCACCGCCCGCGGAGCATCGTTGGCGAAGCCGTGCGCCGGGTCGTGGCAACTGGCGCAAGCGACCGAGCCATCGGCTGAAAGTAGGGGATCGAAGAACAACTTGCGGCCGAGCCGCACGCGCTCGGGCAAGAGCCGGTTGTCATTGGGCACCGGGCGGTTTCGCGCCAGGCCAGCCGGGACCGCATCGAGCGGCAGTTCGGCCGGCAAGGTGTCTTTCGGCAATGGCGGCGGGGAATTGGGCTCGGCTCCCAGCGCCCAAGCGCACAAAAGCAGGGTAACGACGGGCAGCGACGCGAGGAGCGCCTGCCGACGGACGTCGCCGCCGCGAGCTGGCTTTCGACCCTGTCCAAAATCGGTCTTGAAAGTCAGCATGGCGCCTGACCTGTGAAACGCGGGCCGCCGCGGACACAGTTTCCACTGCGCCGCGGCGGCCGATCGTCAGCAAATGCCGGAATCTACTTGCCGGCCTGAGTTTCGGCTTCCTCGACCAAGGCATCGATCTCCTTGTCGAGCACCTCATCGCCGGGCGAGCCGACCCACTTGCCGCGGATCGTCCCCTTGTGGTCAATCAGGTAGAGCGTCGGCCATCCCTGCACGTTCCACTCGTCGGCGATGGCCTTTTGACCTTCGCTGCGCGCGTTCTGAAATGATCTCCAGGTGATCTGCGCCTCTTTGTTCTTTTCTTTCAACTCGTCGCCGGCTTGATCGCCGTTGACGCCAATCATTGTAAAGGGCTTGCCAGCCATGCGCTTCACGAGCGACCGCTCGTGTGAGAACATCGCCACGCAGGCCCCTCACCAATGGGCCCAAAAATCGAGGAACACGACCTTGCCGCGATAGTCGCTGAGCTTGAACGCCGTGCCATCAAGGTCTTCGCCTTCCAGGTCGGGCACTTCCTGGCCGATCGCGAGGTGTTGAACTTCAAACAGAATGCCGCCGGCCATGTCGCCAGCCTTGTGGCCGAAGACGTCGGCGTCGGCGTAGTCGTCGACGACGGACTGCAAGGCGGATTGGGCCTGCTTGCGAAGCTCGTCGCGCTTGTCGTCGTCGACCCCGCCCTGGTTCGATTGCGAGAACAGCGATTGACCCAACGCCAATAAAGCCACTCCTTTTGCGTCGTTGGATTTCGACTTTTCGGCGACTGCCCGCAGCAGCTTTTCGCCGCCAGGCGTGCCTTGTCTGCCTAGTTGAAAGCAGAGCATGCCCATTTGCGGATTGTCGAGGTGGTGCTTCAGCAGCAAGTCGATTGCCATCAGGGTGTGCTTACCGGAGCCGACCAGCGCTTGTAAGGCCGGGAAAAGGGCCTCGTCATCGGGGTGTTTCTTCACGATGGGCAGGTATTTCTCTGAGCCGTCGGCTTGGAACTTGTTGAACTGTTCGACGATCTTGGCCTTTTCCTGGTCACTCTTGGCTGCCTGGTACTCTTCGACCAACTTTTGCTATTGTTCGGCCAGCGCCATCTGCACGGCCTCGATTTGTTGGGCCACGCTCTTTTCGCTTTCAGCCGTCTCCTTCTTTTTTTGCTCAATGGCCTTCGGCGTCTCCTTGGCCGGCGGTTTCTTCTTGGGTTCGTCGAACGCCCCGGCCAGGGACGCTCCGGCGAGCATCACGCCGATGCTCATGATGATTGTGCGCATACGCAACGCTCCTAGGGTGTCAAGGCTCCGCTGCCAGACAGGGCTACGGTCCCCATTATCATAAGTCCAGCGAAAATGCTTCTGCAACCTGGCCTCACCGGCATTCGGCGAATTACCCCCGATTTTTCGAGCAACCTGCCCCGATGGCCGCCGGCCCTGGCGCAAGCCGAAGACCTCAATATCCACGCATTGCGAACCCATCGTTCGCAACCGTTCGGCGGCGAGCGGGTCGATCGCCACTTGCGATCAACAATTCAGCACCATAAGTCCAGCTTATTAGCAAGTTCGCTCGTATAAGAGTCAGTGAGGATGGTTCGCAATGTCGTGGAGACGCAGGAGTTTTTGCCGTGGGCGTAACGGCCTCCCGTGACCGGCTCCGCCCATGTCGGCACCATTCCACACCGAGCCGCACGGCGTTAAAATCAATCGTCCGTCAATGCCATCCACTCAAGCTCCCAAAACATGAATACGAATTCCAACGGCGAGCCGCACGAAGCACCTGCGTGCGGCCGGTTCCCACCGGCCTCGCGGCCCGATGAGCGCCGGGCCGCCCACGAGCGCGAGCGCGCGTTTGCCTACCGCTTCCCGCGCGACGCACGAAAGCTGGGCGGCAAGTTCTCCGTGGCCGAAAATGCGCGGCGACTGCTGCGCTATTTCTACTTCGAACGGCGACTGGCACAGGCGATCGGCGCTTGGACCCTCGCCATCCCCGAATTCGAAGTCAAGGTCGAAGCGGGCCGACACCTCTTCTACCACGCTGACGCCGCCTACGCCCTGCGCGGGCGGTTGCGCGAACAGGAGCAAGGCCAGACGGCGATCGACGAGCTCCGCGATGCCCCGATCGACCGCTTCATCGAAGAGCTGCTCTCAGCAGCCGATGCGCCGGAGTTGCTCGTTGGACTGCATCAAGTCGCCGGCCGCGCTCTGGAAACCGCCTACTCGCATCACATCGACGACACCGATCCGGTGGCCGACGCGCCCACAGTCCGCCTGCTCGGGCGGATTCTGCTCGATTACCGCCCGATGCTCGCTTGGGCTGAAGAGGCCATCGCCGCCTACGTCGCCGGCGGTGTCGATGAGGGTCGGCTGGCGGCGTGGCGCTGGCACCTCGAACGGCTACTGGCCCATATCGGGGGCGTTTCGGGGGCGGATACGCCGGCCGAAGAGCCGCGGCCGTTGCGCTGCGACCAACGTCCCTTCGTCCGCTGCACCGTGCCGCAGCGCGATGGCCGTTTCATCACGTTCAAGCACACGGGCGAGTACAACGTCGGCGACGGTTGCCCCCGATTTCCAGACGATTCCTACGATTACGCCCGGCTCCGCTTCCTCCGTACGCAACGCGACGAGGTCGATGCGATCGAAGCCTTCGGCACCTTTTTGTGGGACATTCGCTTCCAGGACTTCCAGGCCGAGTACGACCTGGCGCGGATCACTTGGGACGAGGCGCGGCACACGGAAATAGGCCACCGGGCGCTTTTGGCGGCGGGCTACGATCCCTTCGAGCTGCCCAACCGCCTGACCGGCTCGACCTGCCGCGGCCCCATGGAGCCGGCCTACGCCATGGCCGAGATCAACTTGTTCGGCGAGGTGGGAGTGATCAAGACGATCGGCGGCCTGATCGAGCAGGCGCGGGAGAACCACGACGACTTGCTGGTCCACGTGGCCGACTTCATCCGCGCCGACGAACGGACCCACGTCCGCAAGGGCCAGCACATCATCCGCGTGATGACGGGCGAGGGAATGCAAGACCTGGAACAGCGCACACGTGAGCTGTTCACCGAATGCCTCGTCAGCCTGGGCGCCGTGACCCTGGATATGGACGTGTTCACGGTTTCCCGCGAGGACATCGAGCGGTTGGTGGGGGAATGAGGCGATAGTCGTGTCTGGGACGCTTGGAGATGAACCCTAGAGAGCAGCGCATCACCATTTTCAGGGAGTCGGTCCGCATTCTCTTGCTTAGGCGCCAAGACCCTCACGACGCCGAATTGGCGGACGCGGCGGGCGTTGACGGTGGCTTGCCCAGGAAGGAGACTTGGCTATGGCACAAGATCGTCGAGGCGGCCGAACGGGACCTGCTCCCATCCCGCGCGCCTCATTTGAATCATGACGAAGGTCTCGTCGATTCGTCAACCGAAGCCTGGACGATGAGCCCTCCCCGCACGTCCAACTTGAATCCTGAGGAGTGGTTTCAGGCGTCCTTTGATTTTTTGGCCAGTGCGGAAGATCAGGGCGACCCGGGCACGTCGGGCGATTCGGTTCTGCAGGCGCCAACTTCCTGATACGGGCCCGTTGCACGTTACTTGTCCAGATCCAACGGTTTGCCGAGTATTTCCTTCCACCGTCGTTTCTGGGCGTCGCTCAGCAGGGCTTCGATTCGACCTTCGTGTTCCTTGCGGATTCTCATCAGCTTCGGCCAAATCTCCTGCGGATCGCCGCCGGAATCGACATCTTTGAGGAGCGGCGTCATCTTCGTTTGCATCTCCTGGATCACCGCCATGAATTGCTTCCGTTGTTCGTCGGTGATCTTCAGGTCTTTCCTGATCTCGACGTCACCGTGATGCAGGGCGAAAGCCCCCTCCTGTTGCAGCTCCAATTGGCGCAGGCGCTTGAGCTGGCCTGCCTGCATGATTTCCTTGAGGACCGAAGCCAGTTTCTCCTGGGCTTGCGGGCGGTGCGCCGCGAGTTCTTTCTCGCGCTCCTCCCGCTTCAGGCCGTCGATCTTCTCGAAGAACCTCATGGCGTCCGGAATCCATTCCTGAAGGTATTGTTCCAGCTTTTTTTTCTGGTCCTCGGTCAGCTTCAGGTCCTCCTGTGCCTTGCCGCGGAACACCAGAAAGGGGCCACCCAGGTTCTGCGCCAGGTGTTTGCGTACCTCCTCGGGGATTTCCTGGGCGATAGTCTCCGCACTGCCGGCTTCCTCAGCCGGGACCGGTTCGCCGATGATGCCATAGCGGACACCGCAGTCCAGATCGATGAAGACGGCGCGCCCCCACGGCAGTTGGGCCGATTCCTCGTTCTTGTTCCTTCGCTGTAATTTCTCGGTGCCGCGGGCCAAGAGAAGGAGCCGAGTCATCCGGTTTCCCTTCATCTCGATAAGCCCCTCCCACGCGAGCTTGACCTGGTGCTGCCAGGGTGGGCCGTCGCCGTCTTGGCCGTCGCGCGCGACTCCCGCGACCTCCGATTTGCCTTCGACTTGGACCTGGACAAGACCGTTGCCTTCAGCCCGGACTATTTGACCCCACAACGCGCATTCCGTGCTTTGGCCCTTGCTGCCGTTGACGTCGCCGAAGGGGTTCACATCTAGTTCCCCCATGAACGCGTGGCTCACGAGCAGCCTCGCCAGATCGTCGGCGATCTTGAAGCGCTCCGTGCCCGCGGCGGCGAGCGCTTTCGCCAGCGCCTCTTGCCCGGCCACGGGCACTTTGAAGCGGTCCTCGATATAATTCTCCTGGCGCACCGCGTCGGCCACGGGCTTTTCGTCCTTGTCGAGCGCCCGGCCAAATACCCGGGCGATGATGGTCCCCTGACGGACGCGTGGCTTCGCCGGACAGTTTTCCCCCTCGGCGTGATGCTCGACGATCGGCACGACCTTGCCGTTGTCCTCGATATCGGCGAGCTTCTCGCTCGGAAAATGCATGTAGCGCTCGACGGGGAACGGCTTCTTGGCGTCGGGAAACCTGGCAAAGCGCATTCGGGCGTGATCGAGGAAGGCAAGGACGCTCTTCTCGTCGTCGAACATGAAAACCCAGTCGAGCACCTTCCCCGCGGGATTGACGACACAGACTCCCTGGGGAAGGATCTTGGAGCGCCCGATCTCTCGGTATAGCCGGCCTTCGACGTTGTCAGGCGGGTTGTTGACCAGCCCGGCCTTGAGGGCCACGGGCACGAAATCGGCGTTCACGCGACGAATGACGTCGGCATTGGAGAAGATCACCTCACGGGTGAGGGCGGCGTACCCTCAGCAGCGCGCGTCGTCAATAGGCCGGTCGATGAAGACCCAGAGCAGGGCCGGCTTGTTTTGGGCGCGCGCCTCCCGAAGCCCTTCGAGCAAACAGCTCTTCCAGGCAATCTCGCGCCAGGCCACTTTTGGAACCTTCAGGGAATTGATCTCCGCCTCTAAGGCGCCGGAAGTCGCCGGCTTCGTTTCAGCAACCGGGGACGGCTGGGCCCAAGCAAGACCGGCGAACATCGCGGAACACGACACCACGGCCAGGTACTGGCGAACAAGGTCACTTTTGGGGGAGGAGCGGGTTCTTGCCATGGGTCGAGGTCTCCAGTGTCGGATCATACCGCGATGGCCCCAGAATAAGCTCTCGGTGGACAACCCGCAACCACTCGGCACATTTGCTACAATGTCAGCCAACCACGCTACCTTGCTGACCAGAGGGTAACCCGATGATGACTTTGCGATGTACTTTGCTTGCCGCCACCGTCACGTTCCTCGCCAATCCTTGCGAGCTACCGGCCGAAGAGCGCCCAATGCGAGCGTTTCATTTGTGGAACGCCGGCGCACCCGATGCCCTCGGCCAGGATATCGAGCGCGACATCCCGATACTCACACCCTACTGGCCCACCGAGGAAAAAGCTACTGGTGCGGCGATGATCGTTTGTCCCGGCGGCGGTTACAACGTCCTGGCGCCGCACGAGGGTGAGCCCTTTGCCCGCTGGCTCAACGACCAAGGAATCGCGGCTTTCGTCCTGAAGTACCGCCTCATCAGCCAGGGCTACTTCGTCCCGACGATCCTGGGCGACGCGGCGCGAGCCATACGTGAAGTGCGAGCCAGCGCCGAGGAATGGAAACTTGATCCTCAACGGATCGGCATTATGGGCTCATCGGCCGGCGGCCATCTCGCCGCCACGCTGAGCACGCGCTACGACGATGGCCGGCCCGATGCGGCCGACCGGATCGAGCGTGTGAGCTCGCGACCCGACATTACCGTGCTTTGCTACGCCTTCATTCTCTTCGACCGCAACGACAAGCCCGACCGCCACGAGCGTTTTCTCGGCCCCAATCCCTCGGCCGAGAAAATCCGCGCCTTCGCACCGGCGCTGAACGTCTCGAAGGAAACGCCACCATTTTTCATCTGGCAGACCGTTGAAGACGACGCCGTCGTGGTCGAGAACGCGCTCGTCATGGCCGACGCGCTTCGCCGGGCAGGCGTGCCGTTCGATCTGCACCTGTACGAGAAGGGCCGCCATGGTATCGGTTTGGGTACGCCGCAATACGATCCGACGAAGCTGCACCCTTGGACGCAGGCTTGCACGTTCTGGCTTCGTGAGCGCGGTTTCGCACGCCAACCGTAGAATGTGGGTTGCCTACCTCCGCTCACGGCTCGGCGGCCGGACCGGTGTGCTTTCCGGCGTGCGGGCAAACCCGCTTGCCCGCGCGGGTGATCACTTTCTTATTCGTGTCATTCGTGTGATTCGTGGACAGACATCAGCGACGCCGCGGAGTACCTGCTGCGAAGCGCCTCCGAGACGGAGGCTGTCGTCGTTCACGGAGCAAGTGGTCCACGAATCACACGAATCACACGAATGAGGGCGGAGGCGCTCGCTGTTTCCCATACCCAACCCCACGGCCGCGAGCTACGACGGCTTGGCGCTCGGCGCGCTTCGGTTATACTGAACAGGTTGTCGCCGACGAGCGCCGCGCACTGATGAAAAGCATTGCTGACCAGCTACCCCCCGAGATCGCGCGGCAGATCCACCCGGACTGGCGCAAGAACGAGACGGCTTACTGGGCTGTGCGCGACCAACTGATGGGCGAATAGGAAGGGCAGTGGATCGGTTATGCCGACGCGACCGTGATCGCCTTTGGGACGAGCCCCGTGGCCGTCTTTCACGCGGCCGAAGCATCCGGGCGTCATCCCTTCGTCACTTGTGTTGGTAACGAGGACGAGCCCTGCCGAATGCGCCGGCTCAAACAGTGGCAAGGATGCAACTGCTGACTGCGACCATTATCCGCTACGCAACCCGAGAAGTTCGTCGGCACTGGCACCGAGCGCTTGGGCAATGGCGGCCAGTTTGCCTGCACTGGGCTCGACAGCACCGGTCTCGTATTCGCTCCAACGAGTCTGGGTAATGCCGGCGGCTTCTGCCGCCTGCGTTTGCAGCAGCCCGCGACGAAGGCGGGCAAGACCGATCCTCGCTCCCAAGTGGTCACACCGCCACCCATCTTCGTCCAGCGTCATCCCACGTAGCAACGCCGAGATTTCTCTACCACCAACGCGGTCGGAAAGCTCCAAGCCCCGGCGAACGTGATCATAAGCTTCATTCGGTGTGCGGCAATCCGGCAGCTCGCGAATTGCGCGGCGATCACCGCCCAGTGGGCTCAACAGGTAGAGTGTTCCAAGAGGTTTCTTCCCATAGCGTTCGAGGACGGTCGGCACGATTCAATTCTCCCTTGGGTTGTTCGGGCTTCATTCCCCCCATATGCCTATTGTTCGATGACATCCGTTATAGCGGATATTATGGACCTTGGCAAGAACTCCGAGTTCACCGGCGTTGGCAAACAGCACCGGGGCCAAAAATGCAGAAACCCCAATCGCGGTTATGACAGCGGATGACCTGGATCCCCCAAGCGGAACGACGATGCGGTAGCCGATGCCGTCGTGATCGCGCACACGGCAAACCACGGATGCAGCGTCCCGAAATTGGTCCTCACGGGCTGCACCGAGCGGTTCGTGCCAAAAATGCCGTGTGGGGGGACAGCAACGAACGCGCCGCAGCCGTGGCAGCTAGACAGATCTCTCCGATTCACGTTCGGGCTGGCCCGCCAACGTCCGGCCGGCGGATTGGTCGGGTACTCGGCTGGCTGGCCACATGATAGAATGCCATGATGCCCCCTGCGTTCCGTTCCGACTCCCATTTTGGCGTGCGCTGCCACGATAAACCTGCCATGTTATGTCGCGAATCGCTTTCCGCATTCTTTGCCGCAGTGCTTACCCTGGCAGCCGGTGAGGCGGCCGAGCCTCTGGTTAAACTAAAGGGTCACTCCGCCACGGTGCATCGAGCGGTCTTCAGCCCGGACGGGAGCTACATCGCAAGCGCGAGCGATGACAAGAATGTGCGAATATGGAGTGTACCGGACGGCAAACCGATCGCCGAGTTGGTGGGCCATAAAGACCGAGTGTGGTCTGTGGCATTCAGCCCTGATGGAAAACTGGTGGCCAGCAGCGGCTTCGATGGACAAATCCTCCTCTGGACCGTTCCCGGCGGCGAAATTCAATCCCGTATTGACGGGGCTGGGATTTGGTCGATCGCGTTCAGTCCAGATGGTCGATCGCTTGCGAGTGGTT
>DATLQY010000338.1:0-4037 GCA_035534975.1 Pirellulales bacterium | reverse complement strand
AACATCGCCGAGGTCTCCACCGCCATCGCGCGCGGGGACCTGTCGCGCAAGATCACCGTGGACGTCAAGGGCGAGATCCTCGAGCTCAAGGACACGATCAACACGATGGTCGATCAGCTCAGCTCGTTCGCCGCCGAAGTGACCCGCGTGGCCCGCGAAGTGGGTCCCGAAGGCAAGCTCGGCGGCCAGGCCGAGGTCAAGGGCGTGGCTGGCACCTGGAAGGACCTGACCGACAACGTCAACTTCATGGCCGGCAATCTCACCAGCCAGGTCCGCGGCATCGCCGTGGTCGTCACGGCGGTGGCCAACGGCGACCTGACCCGCAAGCTGACGGTCGACGCCAAGGGCGAGATCGCCGCGCTGGCCGGCACGATCAACGGCATGATCGACACCTTGGCCACTTTCGCCGACCAGGTGACCAGCGTCGCCCGCGAAGTGGGGGTCGAAGGCAAGCTCGGCGGCCAGGCCAGCGTGCCCGGCGCGGCAGGCACCTGGAAGGACCTGACCGACAACGTGAACCAGCTCGCGGCCAACCTGACGACGCAAGTGCGCGCCATCGCCGAGGTCGCCACGGCCGTGACCAAGGGAGACTTGACGCGGAGCATCAAAGTTGAGGCCTCCGGCGAGGTGGCCGCGCTCAAGGACAACATCAACGAAATGATCCGTAATCTCAAGGATACCACGGTCAAGAACAACGAACAGGACTGGCTGAAGACCAACATGGCCAAGTTCTCCCGCATGCTGCAGGGTCAGAAGGACCTGTTGACCGTGGGCCGGCTGATCCTTTCCGAGCTGGCGCCGGTGGTCGAAGCCCAACAGGGCGCGTTCTACACCATGGATCAGTCGAACGACCAGTCGCACCTCAAGCTTCTCGCGGGCTACGCCTTCAAACAGCGGAACAAAGTCGGCAGCGTCTTCAACCTGGGCGAAGGGTTGGTCGGCCAGTGCGCCGTCGAGAAGCAAAGGATCCTGCTGAGCGATGTCCCACCCAACTACATCAAGATCTCGTCCGGCCTGGGCGAGGCCCCGCCGCAGAACGTGATCGTGCTACCCGTCTTGTTCGAAGGCCAGATCAAGGCGGTGCTCGAGTTGGCTTCGCTCGACCGATTCAACCCGATGCACCTGACTTTCCTCGACCAGTTGACCGAGAGCATCGGTATCGTGATCAACACGATCGAGGCCAATACACGCACCGAGGACTTGCTCAAGCAGTCGCAGTCGCTGGCCCGCGAGTTGCAGACCCAGCAGCACGAATTGCAAGCGACGAACCAGCAGCTCGGCGAGAAAGCGCAGTTGCTGGCCGAGCAGAACGTGGAGGTCGAGCGGAAAAACAGCGAGGTGGAGCAGGCCCGGCGGGCGCTGGAGGAAAAGGCCGCCCAATTGGCCCTGACCTCGAAGTACAAGTCGGAGTTCCTGGCCAACATGTCGCACGAGCTCCGCACGCCTTTGAACAGTTTGCTGATCCTTTCCGACCAGCTTGGACGCAACATCGACGGCAACCTCTCGACGCGGCAGGTGGAGTTCGCCCAAACGATCCACGCGGCGGGCAACGATCTCTTGTCGCTGATCAACGACATCCTCGATCTCTCGAAGATCGAATCGGGCACGGTCGTGCTCGACGTAGGCGAGGTCTCCTTCAAGGACCTGCACGATTACATCGATCGGACTTTCCGTCACGTGGCCGAGGCCCGCAAGCTCGGCTTCGTCCTGAGCTTCGAACCGCGATTGCCCTCGGCGGTGGTCACCGACGCCAAGCGGTTGCAGCAGGTGCTCAAGAACCTGCTCTCGAACGCCTTCAAGTTCACCGAGCGCGGCACGGTCTCGGTGCGTGTGGCGCCGGTCGAAAGCGGCTGGAGCCTCGGCCACGAGGCGCTCGACCATGCCGGGCGAGTGATCGCGCTGACGGTGATCGACACGGGGATCGGCATTCCGCCCGAGAAGCAACAAATCATTTTCGAGGCCTTCCAGCAGGCCGACGGCAGCACCAGCCGCAAGTACGGCGGAACAGGGTTGGGACTGGCCATCAGCCGCGAAATCGCGCGGTTGCTGGGGGGCGAAATCCGCCTGGTCAGCACGCCGGGCGAAGGCAGCTCCTTCACGCTGTTCCTACCCCTGAATTACGTGCCCGTCAAGCCGCAACGCTCCGAGACCTTGGTGCCGCCGCCACTTGCGCCGTTGCCGCCGCAAGAGGCGATGGTCATGAACACGCAGGCCGCCGTCGTGCCCGCCGTCTTCGAATTGAGCGACGATCGCGAGCAGATGCAGCCCGGCGATCGCTCGTTGGTGATCGTCGAAAACGACCCGGTCTTCGCCCACGTCCTGTTGGGTTCAGCCCGCCGGCGCGGTTTCAAAGTGGCCATCGCGATGCGCGGCACCGACGGCCTGGCGCTGGCGCGAAAGCTGCAGCCGCTGGCCGTCACGCTCGACATCCACCTGCCCGACATCAGCGGATGGCGGATCCTGGCCCATTTACGGGACGACCTGGCGACGCGCCACATTCCGGTGTACCTGATCACCACCACCGACGAGATCGAAAACGGCCCACGTCTGGGAACGATCGGAGCGCTGGCCAAGCCGCTGCAAAGCCAGGACGATCTCGAAGGTGCCTGGACCGGAATTGAAACCTATGGCGCGCCGCGGCCCCGAGTGCTGACGATGGTCGGCGACGAGACCCGTCACGTCGAGTTGGCCAGGTTGCTCGACGGCGACGACGTGCGGATCGCCGCGATTCCGCTGGACGAAGGCGCGCTGGCGGCGATCCGCGAAGTGCGCCCCGATTGCCTGGTCGTCGCGCTGGCCGGAACGCCCGGGCGGGAACAGGAACTCAACGCGGCGCTGGAGCTGCTCGACGCTCTTCGCCGCGAGGTGGATTTGGCGGGCGTGCGTGTGGTCGGCGATTTGGCCGGCGAATTGTCCGCAAACGCGGCTGAGCGACTGCGGCTGCTTGAGCGGCAGATGGCGCTCAGCGTCGCGCCCTCGACCGAACGGCTCGTCGACGAAGCCACCCGCTTCCTCCATCGCCGCCTCGACAAGTTGCGGCCCGCGGCGCGCGAGATGGTCGAGAAACTACACTCTCCGCAGAGCGTGCTGACGGGCAAGCGCGTGCTGGTGGTCGACGACGACGTGCGAAACATCTTCACCATGACCAGCCTGCTGGAACGGCACGAAATGCAAGTCGTGCGGGCCGAGACCGGCCGTGCCGCGCTCGACCGGCTCGATGACACGCCGAATATCGACGTGGTTCTGATGGACATCATGATGCCCACCATGGATGGCTACGACACAATGCGGGAAATTCGCGCGTCGGGCAAGTTCCCGACCCTTCCGATCATCGCATTGACGGCCAAGGCGATGAAGGGCGACCGCGAAAAGTGCATCGAAGCCGGCGCCTCGGACTACATCGCCAAGCCGGTCGACACCGACCAGTTGTTGGCGATGCTGGGGGTCTGGCTGCGCAAGTAAAATGGTGAGTGGTAAGTGGTAAGTGGTGAGGAGACGCGGGGACGCGGAGATCCCTCCGTTCCTCGTTCCCACGCTCCGCGTGGGAGCGTCTCCGCGGACGCTCTGCGTCCCTATTCTGATCACGAGGAGAGCACCGAATCAGTGTGAGTCGTACCAGATGCGGGGCTGCGGAGCGGCCGAAGAAGCGTTCCCACGCGGAGCGTGGGAACGAGATGCACCCTGAACCCTGACCCGTGATTCCTGAGCCTTGAACCTTGAACCCTGAACCCTCACACATGCCTCCATCTGACGACGGACTGGCAATCTTGATCGTTGACGACCGTGACGACAAGCTCTTGGCGCTTTCGGCGCTGTTGGAGGACGTGTGCCCGAACATCATTACCGCGCAATCGGGCCGCAAGGCGCTGCGGCGCCTGCTGGAGCGCGATTTCGCGGTGATTCTGCTCGACGTGAACATGCCGGACATGGACGGGTTCGAGACCGCGGCCTTGATCCGTCAGCGTAAGTACTCCGAACACACGCCGATCATCTTCGTCACGTCGTTCGGCGACGACATGCTGGCGGCACAGGGCTAC
>DATLQY010000337.1:0-12160 GCA_035534975.1 Pirellulales bacterium | reverse complement strand
GCTCTTTTCCTACCTATAGCCAACTACAATGGCCTGCCAGGCCAAACCTCAAAACACGATTGACCGAGCACCAGGAGCAATACCGATTATTTTGCCGCGGCCGTGCGGCAACGCTTGAGCGACATCAGCACGAAGGCGGTGCCGTACTGCTGGTGATAGTTGTAGAGCGGGTAGTCCCACCAGGAGCCGTCCTTCTCTTGCAGCTTCAAGAGGATGGTCGCCAGTTGCGCCTGGTGACGAGGCCGCTCACCCGGCGACAGTTGCTCGATGCACAAGGCCGCGTAGTAGTGCCCGTAGTAGAAGAAATAGCCCGCCACCATGAACCACGATTCGTGCGGGATCGGCCGCTTACGTCCGATGTCGAGCCAGAGGTTGCGCGCGAACAGGCGGTCGAGCCAGGTATTCAGCACTTCATTGGTGATTTGCTCATCGCCCCAGAGCTTCAGCGCCAGGTTGCAGGCCTGCGAGCGGCCCAGGCTTCCACCGGGGCGGTTCACGGGGTGCATCGGTTTCATTTTCAGGTATTCACCGTAAACGTAGGAGTCGTCCGGCTTCTTCTGGCGTTCGAGCGAAGCCACGGCCCGCTCGACGAGCTTTTCAGGGGGAGGATAGCCGGCCTGCTTTGCTTCCTGGAAGGCGACCAGCATCGTGGCGTTGACAAAGCTGGTCGACGAGCTGCCCGGCCGCTGGCTGCCGGTGCGGAAATCGTAGTAACCCCAGCCGCCGTCGACCGACTCGTATCGCGTGAGCAAGTCGTATTGGGTGGCGATCAGTTCGCCGATCTGCCGGCGGCGTGGTTCGTCGTCGGGCCGCCGCGCGAGCATGCGCACCAGTGCCTGAATGCCATAGCCGTGGGCCCAGACGTTGTACATCGCGTCCGGCGTCGCGCGGCGGACTTTGCCCAAGTGCGCGAAGAGCCATTCCTCGCCCCGGCCGATCGCCCGCTCCACAGGGTCGTCGGCGGCAATAGAGTCGTCGGCGGCAATGGCGTCGTCGGCGGCAATGGCGTCGTCGGTGGCAACGGCCCGGCCGTCGCCGGTTTCGATCAGGGCCATCACACACATCGCGGTGACCGCGGCCCGAAAGCCCTCGTGGGCACCGGGCACGGGAGCGTAGATGTTCAGGTCCTTGGTGCGCTCGGCCGTGCCCCACGAGCCGTCGGCGTTCTGATCGGCCAGCAGGAATTCGATTCCACGCTGGATGGCCCCATCGATCGCCTCGTCGCCTGGGTGCGGAACTTCCTTGGGCTTCGGACCCGTCACTGCCGCCGCCGGCGCCGCTGGCGGCGCAGGCTCGTCGGCGTGGAGCGTCGGTGCGCACAACAAAACCAAAATGCAAATCGCGATGCGCAGTTCCATGAGACTCGTCCTCAGAAACGCTTCCATCCCCGTATCTCCTCCGTATCCCCACATCCTCCTCGAAGAGACCGAATTGACTCGCGCGTTCTCACTTCGCATCCGGGTTTTCCATGAGCACCTTATCCCCTTCGAGCAGTCCCTCCAAGATCTCGACGTGGGTATCGGACCGCTGGCCGACGGTCACGCTGGCGCGTTGGTGGCTTCCGTCGGCGCCGACTCGGTAAACGAACTGTTTGGCGTCGTCGAGCGGGTCGCTGAACAACGCCGCTGGCGGAACGGTCACGGCGTCGGGCTTGCTGTAGGCAACCAGGGTCAGATTGCAGTTCATGCCCGGCAGAAGCGATTGGGCGTCGGCACCCAACTCGACGCTGAGCTTGGCGTCGAAATTGCCGTCCGCGGTGGGGACGGCCGCGATGGTCTCGACCTTGACCGGCAGGTTCAAATGGGGGAACGCCACGCTGACCGCCCGGCCGGCGACGTCCGGCCGCACCAGACGCAGGTCCTTCTCGGCGACCGACGTCCGCACGCACATCGGCCGCTCTTGAACGATCGTCATGAACACGCTGTTGGCCGCGAGCGCGCTGCCGTGGGTGAATTTCGACTCTCCCATCAGGCTACTCGACCACGTGCCACGCTGGCAGTGGCCGTAGTACACCACGCCCGCCACGGGCGCCTTGACCAGCATCGCCTCGCGGTCTTTCTTGAGCTTGGCCAGCCGGTCGGCGGCCTGCCGGAAATCGTGCATTTGCCGTTCGAGGGCCAATCGCAGCCTGCCCGGCGAAACGGACAAGGCGGTCTTCGTCTTGCCGAGGTCGATCTCGTGCCGCAGCGCCGTCTCTTTCATCGCAACCTCCTGTCGCGGCAGGTCGACCTTCAGCGTCTGTTCCGTGTGCTCTTTCGATTGTTCGAGGAAGAACTTCGCCTGCTCCAGATCGTTGCGGGCCCGTTTGAGGATGATCTCCTCGGTCTCCTCGGTCAAGTCGTCGGCCTTGTACATCTTTTCGAGCTGGTTCAGCTCTTCCTGCAGGTACTCGACGTAGTGCTCGGCCGACTTGAGTGAGAACAGGGCGCTCTTTTCCGACTGGGGCCGCGTGAGCTCGAGAAAGCGTTTCAGGTCCTCGTCGGCCATCCGCTTCCCTCGCTCGGCGGCTTCGAGATCGAGCGGCAGGGCGGCCTCGGTGGCGGCCAACTCGCTCTTGGCGGTCTCCAGCGACAGCTCGGCCAGTTTTTGCCCCGCGTCCAGGTCGGCGATCGCCATGTCGATCCCTTCGAAGTCGAGTGTGACGAGCGTTTCGCCCGGCTGCACGCGCGAGCCGTGCTCGACGGAGTCGAGCACGGTGAGCACGGCCCAGGCTTCTGGGCGGAGGCTGACCGGAGTCATCTGACGCGCTTCGAACACGCCGGCCAGCGCGACTTCGATCTTGAGCGGACCTTTCTTCACGGAATGGGTGGCCTTGGCCGCCGCGCCGGCCGCGGCCTCCTGAGCCACCAGGCGCGGCACTCCGCCGCCCAACGTCAACATGCCAATCAATACCAATGCACGAAGCGACATCGCCGTATCCCTTGCAAATAAGTCGAAGAAGCGAGTTCGAATGGAAGACGGGGCGACTGGGCGGCGGTTTCGCGACCCAGTCCAAGTCTCGATTGTAACCTGGGGCGGAGCCGGCCGCCAACGGTAACGACGGTTTCGTGTGGTTCGTGTTTTTCGTGGTTGTCATCGTCCGTACCAGCCGGTGCATATGATCATCGAAGGTATTCAGCCTCCCTGCAAAACGGCACGAAGGGCGATATGATGCTCCTGGCACGGCGAGCGACGGACGACTCGCTTGGCTGGCGTCTGCAATGTGAGCTCCAGCTTCGGAGCACCAGACGCCGGCCCACGGAATAAGCGACCGACAGAATGATCGTCTGGCTCTCCTCGTACCCGCGATCCGGCAACACGTTTCTTCGGATCGTCATACACAAACTGTACGGCGTCCCGACCTATTCCATCTACGAGGACGACGACCCCGTCGCTCAACGCGTTGGCCCTGAACTTGTCGGGTACTGCGCGAAGCCCGCCGACCGGTCGATCATGATCGACGGCGCGGACGTGTATTTCACGAAGACGCACAAGCGATGGAAAGCCGACGGCTACCGAGCCATTTATCTCGTCCGTGACGGTCGCGACGTAGTCGTTTCGAACGCGCGCCTTCGAGCTTTGTCGCACCAGGCGACGGTCGATGACCGGCAGACGTTGTTCGAAACTCTGCTGCGTGAGGAAATCACTCGCCCATACACCGAGGGTCAACCCAGTTCCGGCACATGGGGAGGCAACGTTTTGAGTTGGCTGGGAGGAACGAACGCCCCACTCGCCGTGCTCAGGTACGAGGATCTCATCGTCGACCCGCTTGGGAGCGTCGAGCGCGCAGTATCGTCCTTCCTGCCCGAACTTGTCCCGCTCGCGGACGCGAGCGTCCCTTCGTTCGACGATCTCCACCGTGTCGACCCGTTTTTCTTCCGACGAGGAATTGCGGGGGCACACCATGATGAAATGTCCGACGAGTTACTCGAACTGTTCTGGGCACAGCCTGAGAACGCAAGCGCGATGCGACAACTGGGTTATGACGGGTGATCCATGCCCCTCCGTCGCCGCGTCTCACCACCAGGGGAAGATGGCAGATTATTGGTCAAGCCTGGGTCAAGCCTGGTTTTCTCAAAATGTTCGGGGCTACGCGATGATCGCGTCGATCGGTTTGCCATGGTCGATCTCAAGCCGCTTGCGGCCGGGAACTTCGAGCCGGCGCGAGTCGAGTCCGAGCTGCTTGAGGATCGTGGCGTGGATGTCGGTCACGTAATGCCGGTGCTCGACCGCGTGAAAGCCGATTTCATCGGTTGCGCCATGGACCACGCCGCCCTTGGTGCCGCCTCCCGCCAGCCAGACGCTGAAGCCGAAGATGTGATGATCGCGGCCGTCGGCTCCTTGCGAGCCGGGCGTGCGGCCGAACTCGGTGGCGAAGATCACGAGGGTCTCGTCCAGCAGCCCGCGTTGCCCCAGATCGTGCAGCAGCGCCGCCACCGGCTGATCGACCGCCAGGGCGTTCTGTTCGTGGTTTGCCTTGAGGCCGCCGTGCGCATCCCACCCGCCGGCCCCGCTCGCCGCGTGCTGGACCTGAATGAACCGGACGCCACGCTCGACGAGCCGCCGTGCGGCCAGCATCTGCATGCCGAAGTCGCGGCAATGGGGCAAGTCGAGTCCGTATAGTGACCTGGTCGCGGCGGTCTCCTGTGTGAAATCGACCGCTTCGGGTACCGACCGTTGCATGCGGAACGCCAACTCGTACGAAGCGACGCGTGCCGCCAACGCCGCATCGCGCGGCGATTCGGCACTCCGTAGCGCGTTCAATTGTTGGAGCAAGTCGACGCCCACGGCCCTCGCCTGGGGCGAGAACGGCCGCTGGGGGCTTCCGAAATCGAGCGGATTGGCCGGGTCGACTCGTAGCGGGACCGCGTCGTTGGCCGGCCCAAGGTAATGACCATCTTTCTTGTTCCAGTACTCGCGGTTCCCGATCGAGATGAACTGCGGCAGCTCGTCGTTGAGCGACCCCAGCCCGTAATGGACCCACGCACCCAGATTAGGGAATTCGCCGTCGTTCTGGTGCCGTCCCGAGTGGAACTGCGTCTGGGCGCCGTGATTGCTATCGGTCGTCCACATCGAACGCACGATCGCAAGCCGGTCGACGTGGCGAGCGATGTGCGGAAACCAGTCGCTCACCTCGGTGCCGCTTTGGCCATGTTTCCTGAAGCCGACTTGCAGCAGGTAGAGCGTATTGCGCTGGTTGCCGTTGCCGTCCGGCACGACCAGCCGCTCGATGGCGAGCTTTTTCGGGTCCTGCGCATCGGCGAACGGCGTTTCGGCGATGGTCTTTCCGCCGTACTTGGTCAACATCGGCTTCGGATCGAAGCTTTCCATGTGGCTCATGCCGCCGTTCATGAAGAGCCAGATCACGCTTTTCGCCTTGGGCGCGAAATGCGGACGCCCGTCGGGAGGCGACCATTCGCCGTCCCCTGCCACGCCCTCCAGCGCCACGCCGTCCCGGTGCAGCATGGCCGCGAGCGCCAGGGCTGCGAACCCGGAGAGGAACCCTCGCCGCGGTTGAAGAATGGTGTTCGAAGGGGCGCACCGCGCTGGATGGTGCTGAGTGTCAGTCATGGCAGGCTCCGTGTTTGCAAATAACGCGCATGGATCTACAGCGCTCTCTTCCGTATTCCCTGAGAAGGCGCCCGCGCCTGGTTAGGAGGGGGGTCGGCGCCGGCCGTTGCCGCGACGCGGGGCCGCCTGTGCAAGCAGCTCCCGCCAGTTGGCCGCGTCATCGAGGCGGCCCATCAGCTCCTCCAAACGCTCAATCTTCTGAATGCTCTCCAACAGCGAGCGGCTATCCTGGTCGAGCACGCCCAGGCGGTGTTCGCCAACGATGACCAGGGCCCTTTTTGCCTCGGACAGGGCGCCTTCCTTCAGGCCCTCCTTCCGGCCTTCTTTCATGCCTTTTTGCCGGCCTTCTTCCAAGCCCTCGCGCAGGATGGCTTGGTAAGTCGTGGATTCTTTCATGGATACAACTCCGCGTAAGAGTACCCCAGCCACTTCGGCCGAGTAGCGCAGTCCCATCAGGACGTAAGCCGCCGCCCAGATTTTGGGAGCCGCTCGACGCCAGCGGCGCGCCCGCAGCCGTTTCTCAATTTCCCCTATTATGCCCGGCAAGTCGCTCTCTGTCACGGCCGCAATCGGTGCCAGGGGCAGCAATCCCAGCCCGCCCGCCAGAAACGTTGCCGCTGGAATCTGCCACACGCGTAGCACCTGGTAGCGAAAGCTATGGTAGGCTTCGGTTTCCCCGGGAAACATGCGCTGGCGCAAACCCGAGAGCTGCGGCGAATCGGCCTTGGGCCGTAAGACGACAGCCAGGGTGCACACCGCCAGCCGGTGACGCTCCTCCAACAGCACATTGCGTTTGTGCAGCAGCAAGGGTTGATCGGCCGAATCATGACCGGAGAGGAACTCCAGGTGCAACAAGTAGGGCGGGTTCGTCTCCACGCGGAGCACTTTGTCCCCGGCTCCGCTGACCGTGGCGATATCGGCATCGACGATGCGGGTCGGCGCGGCCGGCAGCTTTGCCAGCACCGGCCAATCGTCCGGACCGCATTCCACCAGATCTTTCAGGGTCGCATCGAAGGGTTTGCCGGCCACGAGATCATCCCCTCGCTTGGATTGCGCTCGTTTTTGTCATTCCCACGAGGGAAGGGCCAACAACACGTAACGAGGCTTGCCGTTGCCGACCTGCCTGGCCATCACGAAAATCGTCGTCGGCCGGTGCAGATATTGATTGATGACGTCGGGATCGGTAATCGCCGGACCGATCTTGCCGCGGACCACCTCGGCGTCGGCTGAAAGCTGGAACTCGAACCGCCGAGCCTTGGGAAGCACGCCTTGAAATTCGCCGTGGAGCGTGGTTTCTTGCTCGCGAAGATTGTCCTTACCAAGGCGCTTTGGAGTGCCAGCGGCGCCCAACTGCTCGCCGACCTCTTCCAGCCTGGCCTGAACCCCCGAGCGGTCAAGCACGTTTTCGTTAGGGATGCCGTCCAGCATCCGTTTCAGCGCGGTCTGCTCCGATCGCAGATGGTTGTATTCCCGAATGTTTATGGCGTTCCTCCTGGGGCAGGCGGCGTCGCCAGGTGTGCGGCGGCCGTGCAATTGTCGTGAGGGTCCAGTTCCACCGTCAGGTATCCTGTCCAGCGTTCATCGCGCCGGTGGGACCACGTGAGGTCACGAACCACGTTCGCCAGTAGGCGCGGGCTCTGGTCGCCCATACTTTGCCGCACCACGTCGAGCGTAAACTCTTGCTGCGCCTGGAGGATTGTCAGAATCTTTTCCAGTCGTGCAAAGCGATCAGCCGCAGATTGGCGCGGGGCGGGCATGGCGAACTCGTTGTTGGCTGCAAAACAACAGTACCGCCTCGCGCGGCGAGACTCAAGGACATTCCGGCAAATCGAACTCGATCGGGTCGAATGACAGCCGTACTACTCTCACGTCCGTAGTCCCTGAGAAGGCGCCCCGCGCCTGGTCAGGAGAAGCGTCGGCGCCGGCCGTTGCCGCGACGCGGCGGCTCCTGTGCAAGCAGGTCCTGCCAGTTGGCCGCGTCATCATCCAGGTGCAACAACTGCACATCACATCATTTGCAACGACCCCTCGCCAGCGTTGTCTGGCAGGTGAAGTAGTTTTTTGGCTGGCCACGCACCTGCAAACCGCGCCGTCTCTTCGGTGGTGCGCGGCTCACACGCCGCGACTTGCGAAGAACAACGAGGGCGTCAGCCCTGGGAACCGATATCTTTCTCGTCGTAAAGCCCAAGGAGCGACACCCGCGACACCGTTCGCGGCGCAATGCTCAGGGTAAGGGGGGTAAGTGGTAAAGGGGAAAAGCGGTTCAGGGGTAAGTCCTCACCACGCGGAACCCGAAGTTGGTGTCCCGGCTCGTGGACGCGCTGTAGCTGCGGTCGGCGGAGCGAACGATCGACGCGTTATCGCTGAACGCGCCCCCTCGCAGCACACGCCGCTCTCCTTCCTTCGGGCCAGCCGGATCGGCAACAACCGCCGCGTCGCCGTATGGGCCGTACCAATCCGAGCACCATTCCCAAACATTGCCGTGCATATCGAACAGCCCCCAGGCATTTTGCAACTTCTCGCCCACTGGATGCGTCTTGTCACCCGAGTTTTGAGAATACCAAGCATACCCGTCGAGTTGTTTATCGTTGTCTCCAGAATACCATTTCGTCGCGGTGCCGGCCCGCGCCGCGTATTCCCACTCCGCCTCCGTCGGTAAGCGATAGATCGCCTCCATTGGCAACCGGGCCGCCGAGTGCTCGCGATCAGTTAACAATCGGCAGAACTCTTCCGCATCGACGGCCGCCACGCCCGTAACCGGTAAATCGCCTCCGCGTGGAAAGTCCGGGGTCCCCTTCACCTTCTCGTACTCGTCTTGCGTGACCTCGTGGATTCCTAAGTAAAAACCACGCGAGATTCGCACGAGGTGTCGCGGCTTTTCGTCGTCGTCCGCACCGTCTTCATCTTCGGCGGCGCCCATCATAAACTCACCCGGCGGGATCAGCGCCAGCTTCATTCCGATCGAATTGGTGATGAAAGGCTCGGCGTTCAGCGCGGCCGCGCAGCGGTCCTGGCATCGCTTTGCCTCGGCAGCCGTGAACGGCGCGATCGCCCGGTCAATCGTATCGCCGGTACTTTTCTTTGGCGTCGACTCGACCGCGGGCTTGCCGCCGGCGGTTGTGGAGCTTGTGTCGGGGACGTATCTTTTCCCTCGTTTCCGCCGCCCTCCGTCGTCTCGCCCAGCTTCGGCTTAAGCCTTATCGTCAGCGGACGGTTCTTGTCCCGCGTCACTGTGAAGATCACAATACCCAACAGAAACGCGCCCGCCACCGCGCCGGTGATCACCCAGCGTTTCCAAGACGCCGCACCCGCCCAACGGCGGCGAGCGCGTCCCAATCCTGATCTTAGCGAGCTTACGCGGGTTGGGTATCCACCGCCCCCGAGATAGTGCGTCAATGCCGCGGCGAATTCGTCCATCGAGGCGTAACGCGCGGCGGCCTTTTTCGCCATCGCCTTCAAACATATCGCCTCCAACGCCGGGTCGACGCCGGCCCGCCGCCGCGAGGGGGGTGCCGGCTCGACGGTCAGGATTTGCCCCACGACGGCGACCACGGGCCCCTCGAACGGCAACCGGCCGCAGAGCAGCTCGTAAAGGATCACCCCCAGGCTGTAGATATCGCACGCCGGGCCCAGCGCGTCGATGTCGTTCAGCGCCTGCTCGGGCGGCATGTAGGCCGGCGTCCCCAGCAGCGCGCCGGTCCCCGTCAGCCGCGATTCGTCGGCGCTAGCACGCCGCGCGAGCCCGAAATCCATGACGATCGGCTCGCCGCGCCGATCGATCATGATGTTGGCGGGCTTCAAGTCGCGATGGATGATCCCACCGCGGTGCGCCTCGGCCAACGCCAGGGCAACCGTTTGCAGCACGGTAGCGATCTGCTTGCCCGACAGTGGTTTGTCCTTAGCGCTGGCGATGACTTTGGCCAGCGTTTGCCCGTCAACGTAGGCCATCGTCAGGTAATGCACGCCTTCAATCTCGCCAACGTCGTACACTGGGCAAAGATTGGAGTGATGAAAGTTGGCAGCGGCGCCGGCTTCGCGGTAGAACCGCGCAATCCATTCCGCCGTGTCGTCGTTCGCGAAGCGCGGGACCTTGATCGCCACCTGCCGGCCGAGTTGCGTGTCGGTGGCCTGGTACACCGTTCCCATGCCGCCGGCGCCCAACTTCTTGATGATCCGGTAGCGGCCAAAACGCTCGGGCAAATCGCCCGCCGTCTGGCAGGCGTCGGCGTGAGAATACGTACCAGCGTTGACGGCGGGCCCCGGCGTAGCGGGCGGTTTTTCGGCCTGGGCATTGCGAACGAGCGCGGCTTGGCGTGGAAATCGGCGGGAAAGCGCAGCGCAATCGATGGGCTCGCCCGCCGATTCGCGCGCATCGCATTCACCTCGCACGAGCGCGGCGTCGACCGAGTCGGACGTGCCCAGTTCCGAGAAACGGGCCAGGTAGCTTTCAAGAGTTGGACGATGCCCGCCGCGCCACTGGTATGCCAGATCGACCTTGACCATTTCGGCCAGCAGCACCAGTCGCAGGCGATGGCCCTGCGAAGGGAGACGGGCCGATTGTTCGGCCAGGCGGCCGGGGTGCCAACCGGCCTCAAACTCGTCGAGCCAGCCTTCGACGAGCCGCCGCTCGTTTAGCGGCAGGTTGCTCAAGCTTTGTCGAACGGCGGCCACGGCCGCTCCCTTCAAATGGTGCCTTGGCGCATGTCCAAAACCGCTGGACAGGCGGGACGCCCGCACCGCAACCGCAGTCTCGGAATAAGTTCGTAGCTTAGTGCAGGTCCAAACAGGTTACACGCGCCGCCAGGCGGCGTCCACAACCGCCGGACGATGGCCTATTCCATAATCAGCAAAGCGGATCGGAAGCCCTGCGTCATCGCTCCTGACTGATTCCTGACTTTTCAACGCTCCCGGAACACGGAATCGTGACCCACACGAGCACCTTCGCTTGCGTTTTGCACCCGGCGGGCTTAGTCTAAATTATCGCTGGCGCGAGGCGCCGCGACCCAGGCATTCAGTTCGTCCGGCTGGCAGCAACGATGGAAGTCGTCCTTTCGGTCACCGACGGTCCGCACCGCGGCGAGAGCTTCACGTTTCGCCAACATGACAACTTCATCGTCGGACGCGCGAGCTACGCTCATTTCCGCCTTCCGCAAAAGGACCAGCAGCTCTCCCGCGTCCACTTCATGATCGAAGTCAACCCGCCGCACTGCCGGCTGATGGATGCGGGCAGCACCAACCACACGTTCGTCAACGGCCGTGAAATCGCGACCGCCGATCTCCGCGACGGCGACCTGATCCAGGCCGGCAATACCGTGATCCGGGTGTCGGTCCAAGGCCCAGGCCAGAACGACCACGATCCGGCACTCGCGCGCGCCGTGGGGGCGCCCCCGCTCCCCACCAGAGCGGGGCCGGTGTTCGGCCGCGGCGGAGGTCGCGCATCCGACGATACATCGCCCACGGTTCCCGCCCCCGCGCCGGGCGGCAAACCGCCGATCGTGACGGCGCGCACGACGGTGGTGCCGGGCACGTGCGGCGTTTCGCCGGCCGGCGCGCTGCCTTCGACGGTCGATGCGGCGCCGGCGGCGGTGCTTGCCGAAGAACTGCTTCCGCCCGACTATCGCGAGCGCATCGGCCGACACCCGCAGCCCATCGCCGGATTCGAGATCGTCGACGAGCTGGGGCGCGGCGGCATGGGGGTCGTCTATTTGGCGCTGCGCGAGGCCGACCGGGCCGTCGTGGCGCTGAAGACCATCATTCCCGATGGGGCGGCCTCGGAAATCGACCGCCAGCGTTTCCTGCGCGAAGCCGAAATCCTCAAGCAGCTCGTCCATCCGTACATCGTTTCGTACCGCGACATGGGCAGTTGCGGCCGACAGTTGTTCTTCGCCATGGACTTCGTTCAGGGCACCGACGCCGGCAGGCTTCTACAAGAGCAGCGTGGTCCGCTTTCGGTCGGCCGCGCCGTTCGACTGGTGTGCCAGTTGCTCGAAGCCTTGGATTACGCCCATGCCAAAGGGTTTGTTCATCGCGACATCAAGCCCGGAAACCTGTTGGTCGCCCGCGACGGGGGCCGCGAAATCGCGAGGTTGGCCGATTTTGGCCTGGCCCGCACGTACCAGGAGTCGCCTTTGAGCGGCATCACGTTGACGGGCGATAAGGGAGGCACCACGGAGTTTCTGCCACCGGAACAGATCACCCATTTCCGCGATTCCAAGCCGGCCGCCGACCAATATTCGACGGCGGCCACGCTTTACATGCTTTTGACCGCGCGGGGTATCTACGACCTTCCGCGCCAGACCGGACAACGGCTGGCAATGATTCTGAATCAGGAGCCGATCAAGATCGACGTCCGGCGCCCCGATCTACCGCCTGCGCTGGTGGCCGCGATCCACCGTGGCCTGGCGCGCGACCCCAGCCGGCGCTTTGCCAACGCCGCCGACATGCGCCACGCGCTCGTACCGTTTTGCAATCGGACTCCCTGACTCCCGACCCCTCAAGCAATGACCAATGACCCCGGTTCGATCACGCGGGAACTGGGCCGAATGCAATCGGACGACGCTGGCGAGCGGAACGACGCGGCAGCCGCTGTCTGGCAGCGCTACGTGCCGAG
>DATLQY010000336.1:0-3039 GCA_035534975.1 Pirellulales bacterium | reverse complement strand
GGCGATTTGTTGCTCGGGCTCAGGAATTCGATGACGGTGACAACGCGATTGCCGCTCTCGCGGTCGATAATTTCCAGAAAGGGTTCAGTGACGGGGTCGGGATCGGCCTCGACCACCAGCGGTTCTGCCATGGACGTACCCACCTGGGACCGCGTTCCCATGCCTCGTTTCGACGTATAATCGACGACGCGCACATCCGGGAAGAGCGGATGATCGCCGAGCCCGTTGGGTGTTTCCAGAAGGACGCTCTCCTCGACGCGGGCACGTAACGAGCCGGGGAGGACACCCTGAAGCGCGTCGCGCGCATAGATGACGAGACTGGCATGGACGTCGCGCCAGTGGGCTTCCAGATACGGGTCCATTCCTGGAAATGGGCTCGGCATTGGCAGGCCTACGCTTAAGCGATCAGACACCCCGCCGCGATTATACTCGTCATTTTGATTGACGCCTACCATGCCCCGCTCGACTGTGTCCGGCATGTGGGCCGGCTGATTAGCCGAAAGCGCCTATTTTCCGAAATTCGCTGGTACCATAGACGATGCTCCACCACGTCCCATTTTCCCCCGCCAACGCCGACTTCGCTTGACACGCTTGGCCCGATGTCACTATTATCCCGCCCGCTTCGGGGCCGTCGCCGTCGACCATGCTGCCCGGCTGGAATTACCGGAATAATCATCAAGGTCGGGGGGTTCGATCGCCGAAACAAGCGACCGTGTACCTTTCTCGATGACGCCCGCCGTAGCCGCGGCGGGGCGATTACGCCGGAGTCGGCGCCATTTCAAGAGCGTTTTGGCATCGGAACCGCGCGACGCGCCAAATTCAAACCAGGAGTCGAACCAGTCACATGGCAGCTACGGCACTGATTACGGGGATCACGGGTCAAGACGGTTCCTACCTGGCGGAACTGCTGCTTGAGCGGGGTTATCTGGTGCATGGCATGTTCCGCCGCTCGAGCACCGAGACGTTTGAACGGATCGGGCACCTGGAAGGCCGGATCAAGCTGCATCCGGGCGACCTTCTGGACCAGCAGTCGCTGATTTCCTTGCTCGACGAAGTACGGCCCACGGAGGTCTACAACCTGGCGGCGCAGAGCTTCGTGCCAACGAGCTGGCAGCAGCCGCAGTTGACCGGCGAAGTCACGGGGCTGGGCGTGACCCGCATGCTCGACGCGCTGCGGCAGGTCGATCCCAAGATCCGTTTCTACCAGGCCAGTTCGAGCGAAATGTTCGGCAAGGTCCATGAGACGCCGCAGCGCGAGACGACTCCGTTTCATCCTCGTAGCCCCTACGGCGTGGCCAAGGTGTACGGCCACTACATCACCATGAACTATCGTGAGAGCTACGGCCTGTTCGCCTGCTCGGGGATTCTGTTCAACCACGAGTCGCCACGGCGCGGGCTCGAATTCGTCACCCGCAAGATCACCCATGCCGTGGCGAAGATCAAGTTGGGCCTGGCCGGGGAACTAAGGCTGGGCAACTTGCAGGCCCGCCGTGACTGGGGTTTCGCCGGAGATTACGTCCGCGCCATGTGGTTGATGCTGCAGCAAAACGAGGCCGACGATTACGTGATCGGAACGGGCGAAACTCATAGCGTCGAGGAATTCGTGCATCTCGCTTTCGAACACGTTGGTTTGAACTGGCGCGAATACGTCGTGATCGACCCCAAGTTCCATCGTCCGGCCGAGGTCGATTTGCTTCTCTCCGACCCGGCCAAGGCCAGGAAACGATTGGGGTGGAATCCCCAAGTGGGTTTCGAGCAGCTCGTGAAGATGATGGTCGATGCGGACCTGTCGGCGCTGGGCGGCGGCCGCCAGGCCAGGCTCGCCGCCTGAGCCGGTGTCGACTACGGAGCAGGTGCAAGGCGTAGCGGAATTCGTGAGAATTCCGAAGGAAGGCGCGCAAGTCGGAACTCGTACGAGTTCCGCGTCTGAGGCGTAGGGTATGGCAGGTTGGAAACCTGCCCCACGACGAGATCAACGATGCCGCAAACCAAGATCGCTTACCTGGGACTGTTCGACGGAGACCGGGCATCCGGCTTCCCGCGCGGCGAGGGGCACCTCCTTGCGCTCGCAAAGGGAGTGGTGGCGGCATCGCGGGGTAACGTTTGCGTGGAACTGCTCTCGTGCGGTCCCACGTCCGAATGCCGGCCCTTGTGCGCCGGCGTCGTGAAGCGCGTCCTGCCCTGGGCCGGTCAGCCGCGGACACCGTGGGAAGCCGGATCATGGGAATTGCCCGCCGCGCTGGCCGATGCTTCGCTGGTACACTTGCACGACGGGTTCAGCCGCGCGTGCGAGATCGGTCTGCTCCTCGCCAAGCAGCGGCAAGTGCCGATCTGCCTGACCGAGTACGGCCTGGTCGGCCATTGGCTTTCCGTCGAATTGGGTCTGCAGGCCTTGGCCGACGCGCTGATCTGCCACTCGCATTCGCTCGCCGTCCCTTGGCGTGGACGCGTGCCCGTCGAGGTCGTTTCGGGTCGCGTCAACCCGCACTGGTTTGGCGTCGCGCCTGAATGGCCCCGCACCGTGCCGGTTCCTCCTGCCTGCCACGATGATGATTTGCCGCCGGACGTCGATTACGCGACTCTGGGCGCGGAGCTGTCGGCGATCTACCGCAAGCTGCTGGTACGACATCGGGAGGCCGCGGCATGAGGGTGCTGGTCATCAGCAATTTGTACCCCCCGGACGTCATCGGCGGTTATGAGCTGTGCTGTCGCCAGGTGGTCGACGCACTGCGCCGGCGGCGCCACGACGTGCGCGTCTTGAGCAGCGCGCCGCGGGTCCCCTGTCCCGCCCAAGAGCACGTCTCGCGATCGTTCAGGCTGGCCAACTGTTACGACGCCTCGTTCATCCTGCGCAGCAACGCCATGGTGCGCGCAATCTGGGAAGCCGAGTCGAACCTGGTGAGTGCTTTCAATGTGCATGTGCTCACCACCGCCTTGGCCAACTTCGAACCCGACGTGGTCTACCTTTGGAACCTGGTTGGTTTGGGCGGACTCGGGTTGGTGGGTTGTTTGCAGCACGTCGGCATGCCGTGGGTCTGG
>DATLQY010000335.1:0-3474 GCA_035534975.1 Pirellulales bacterium | reverse complement strand
TCTGATGTTCGCCTTCGAACGGCCGCTTGGCCAGATTGGCGACACATTCTGGTCGGGTATCGCGCGGCGTGCCACGACTCTGCATCGGTGCGGGGCGATCGAAATGGCGCAGATCGACATAGAATACCCGGGAGAAACGTCCACCACGTTCGTGGCGCCCGCGCACGACATTCTACTGCTTAGCAACAGTCGTGACTACCTCACGGAGGTTCTTGTAAGGAAGGCGATGAATTTGGAAGAGCTAAAGCGCTCCCAGCGGTCGTTGAGCTCAAGTTTTCCCGAGTGGGAGCACGTCGACTTTAGCGCGCGGCAATGGGGTATTCGCCATTTCAAGCATCCGCCCGATCGTCCTTTGGATTGGCCGTTCCTGGGCTTGATTTACAATGCCGAGGGAGGCGACATCAGCAAGATCTCGTATCTTTGCGAGAACGAAAACGCTGAGCGTTTCGTGTCCCACAATTCTCGGTTTCGCCAGTATTCGTTGCGGTCGCGCCAGCCGGCAATTATCGATGTCAGCGAGAATGTTAGGCGGAAGGGCGATCTTTCATACTTTTTCCATCATCTTTTCAACGACTTCACACGCTGAACCAGGGACAGTGGACATTCTAGGGACAGGAAAAGCGCCCTCCCGCAATGGATGAGCACCATCCGCTGTAGTTGGGCGCGCTCGGGCAGGGCGAGGCCCAGGTCGCCGGCGACGAGCTCCTGCGCATCGCGACGGGCTTCTTGCAAGAGCGCGCCGTCCTTCGCGAGGTCGGTGATGTGCAAAGGGGGCGGGCTACACGCGACCGCTTGTCCCGATGAGGCGAGGGAGTTTTGCGATGCCGTCGTGGTCGGCGAAGGCGAGCCGGTCTGGCCTCAGGTGGTTTCCGACGCGGCCACGGGCCATTTGCAGCCCATCTACCGAGCTCCGCGAGATTGGAATCTGGCCCGCTCGCCGTTGCCGCGCTTCGACCTGTTGGGCGCGGTGCCGCAACGGATGACTGTACAGACGCAGCGCGGGTGCCCGTTGGCCTGCGAGTTCTGCGGAGCCAGCCGGCTCCTAGGTCGTTTTCGCGAAAAACCAGCGGTTGTCATCGAACGTGAACTGGCAGCCATAGGTCGCTTTGCACCGCGGGCAATGGTTGAACTGGCCGATGACAACACGTTTGCCGGACGGCGCGACACAGGTGAACTGTTCGACGTGCTGCACGGCGCGGGTTTTCGCTACTTTACCGAGGCCGACTGGCGGATTGGCGAACGGCCATCGGTGTTACGCCGGCTGGCCGATTCGGGGTGCGTCCAAGTGCTGGTAGGTCTGGAATCGGAATCGCAAGTGTTTCGCTATCCTGGCATGGGCGAGAAACAGGCGGAATGGGAGCGGGTATTGACGGCCATTGCCGCCATCCAAGAGGCGGGCGTGGCCGTCAACGGCTGCTTCATCGTTGGGGCCGACGGCGAAACGCGTGAGTCCATCGATCGGTTGATCGAATTCATCCTGGCCAGTTGCCTGGCCGACGTTCAGCTCACCGTGCAAACCCCGTTTCCCGGCACGGCGCTGTGGCAACGTTATCGCAGAGAGGGGCGTTTGCTCCCCGACCGCGGCTGGTCGCATTACACGCTTTTCGACGTCACGTACCGGCCCGACCGGATGAGCGTCGAGGAACTCGAACTTGGCTTTCGCCAGGCGTTAAAGGCCGTCTACCCGGTCGGCGCTGCGGCAAAGCGGCACGAAATCCGGCGGCAAGCCTGGCAAAGGAATCCCAGGATGCGGCGAACGGTCCGGGAACCTACCGATGAGTGAAACGATGACCGACTACGCCACGTCAACTGAACCGCCGACGAATGCTCAGGGCGAGCACTCCCCGTCGGCCGGCGATCTGACGATCGGCACACTTTGGGATTTCCTCCGCGGCGATCGGAGAGCGATTCTTGCGATCGCCTCGGCGCGAGGCGCGCTTGGTCTGGGTTTTTTCTTCGTCATTTCGGCGGGCCTGGCGCGCGAGTACGACAATCACGACCTGGTGTCGGAACCCTGGCGCATGCTGATGCCCCTGGCTGCGTCACTGGGAACTTCATTCATCCTGTTCAGCCTGCTGTACGTCGTGGCGCGGACCGGCGGCAGCGGGCGGTTGCCGTTCCTTCGAACGTATCCACAGTTCCTTACGCTCTATTGGATAACGGCGCCAATGGCCTGGTTCTACGCGATTCCAGTAGAGCGGTTCCTCTCCGACCGAGGCGCCATGCTGACAAACCTCGGGTTGCTGACGGTCGTTTCAATCTGGCGCATGGTCCTCATGGTCCGCGTCGCCGCGGTTTTGTGCGCCGTGCCGCGCCGTGCCGCTTTATGGCCGGTGTTGCTGTTCGCCGACGTCGTCGCGTTAGCGGCCATCGTCGCTGCGCCCAAGCCCGTCTTCATGGCAATGGCCGGAGTCTGGTCGCCGCAAAGCGAATGGACGGGTGCAATGATCGGTTTTCAGGTCGGCGCCGCGGGGGTGGTCACGCTCCCGATCTGGTTGATCGCCATGGGCATCGCTGTTGCAAGACAACGGCCGTGGCGATTCGGTTTTCCCTCGCGTTCGCCGGCCGGGCAGGTTGCACGAGGGGCGTGGGGGTTGGTCTTCGCGGTGTTATTGAGTTCAGCCATGGCGCTCCTATGGACACAGCCGGAACAGCGTTTGCGTAATCAGGTCGAGTCGCTGATTTACTCGGGACGAATCGATGAAGCCGTCCAAGTGATGACGATGCACCAGCGCAACGACTTCCCGCCGCATTGGGATCCGCCGCCGCACCCACACGACGCGGCGCCTCGGTTGCTCGACGTCACCGACGCCATCCTCGATGCGCATGTGCCGGAGTGGGTGCTCGCGTTTTTTTCGTCGAAGCTCCGCGGATTGCTCTACGATAGCGCCCTGTTATCACCGCAAGTGACCAGCGACGAGGAATTCGACCGTTACGTGCGGGTGGTCGTAGCGGCGCCCGAAGGGGCGGCTTTGGTCTGGGAGAAACGTCGCTGGCTCGAAGCGCTGAAGGCAGCGAACTGCTCCGACCAGCGGCGGCGGAGCATCGAACAGGTCCTGAAATTGGCCGAGCAGTACGAAATGTCACACGGTACGCCCTAGCGCGGAGGCACGGCAAGGCTCACGCAACACGCAACGGCTCCAAGCCGCAACGGGGCGAGCAGCGGCGCACCTCCTAGAACGGAATTCATTCCGTTTGCGGCTTCGAACGCTCGGCAATAGAGAAACGGAATGAATTCCGTGCTACGTCAGGCTAGAAAGCCTAACCTACGAGCCGGCGCCGGGCCACTTCCGAAGGTCGAGCCTAGGGTCTACAATGACCCGCCAACTCCGTTTTCGTCGCCAGCGAGCAAGCTCGCCGGCGACGGCGGAGGTTTCGAGGCTGTAGCTCAGTTGGTAGAGCAACGGACTTTTAATCCGTAGGTCTTGGGTTCAAGTCCCAACAGCCTCATTCTTTCGAAGTGCTGCTTCCGAT
>DATLQY010000334.1:0-8175 GCA_035534975.1 Pirellulales bacterium | reverse complement strand
CAAGACCCGCCCGACACTGACTATCCCCTTCGGATGGTCGCAATCCACTTGGACTGGAGCCGCGACGAAATAGTGTCCGTGACGGAAATTGCTCCGGACAAGCTTGGTGAGATGCTCCTCGAACTGAATGAAAAGTTTCTTAAATCGCAGCCGCCTGGAAACGGTGGAGTTTTCTATCAGCGCACGGCACGCATTTACGACGAGGTGCGCCGCGGGCGGCGTACCATTCCGACGATCTACGTCGTGAAGCCGGATCGGATCCGTTATTGGACACGTTCGGCCGCTTTAAGAGATGCCGACGAAGTCGCGACCGACATTCAAGTCTGGGTGCCGGAGTTGTCCGCGCACCAACCGGTGCAGAGAGCGAAATGACTCGTCAAACCTACCTCGACCGCCGATGGCCCGAAACACCTATCTTCCAAGACATCGCGAAGCAATGGTGCGCCGACCAGTCGCGGATGCTGCTGGATCTGGTGTGGCGAGGATGCGATCTGCTGCTGCATGACGACCTTCGGGAGGTCCCGTTCTCCAAGCACGACGAGGCCAAGGAGGAGTCGTTGAATTACCTGCTGGCCCTGCGGATCGGTCAGTGTATGACCGGCGACGAACCGTTCAGCATGATCCCCCAACCACCGGAGACCACGAAGCGGAAACGCGGGAAGGGAAAATCGCCAACTCCGGACCATGGGTTCGTCCCTTACGACTTTCCGAGGTCGGTTTGGCCGCTTGAGGGCAAGGTGCTCGATCATGGGCGCGACCTTAGAGCGTACCTTGCCGAGATCAATGGGAATTTTCTCACGGGCCGGTACGCGACGTTTTCTCGCGAAGGAGCAATGCTTGGTTACCTACTTCATGGTGACGCCATTGCGACGCTCGTCGAGATTGGCAATCGACTCAAGGTGCAACTGAATCCTCATCCCCATTTTCACGACCGGCCGCACCGCGTTTCAGTCCACCGCAGGAAGGGCAATGAACTGCGCAATCGCTTGAGCGATTTCGCGTGCAATCATCTGGTCCTGAAGATTCCAACCGTATCGCGCAGCACTGCATGAATTGCGGTTTCGCGCTGGAGGGTTAGGGCTGGATTTGGCCTCGTGGGAATTCACTGCGATACGCGGCAGGTTTCAAATTCCGCCTTGCAGCAAGCCGAAGGCGGGTTCAAGCCGCGCGAGTTCGCGCTCCAGCGCCGCGAGCGCTCCGTCGGCGCCAGCGAGATTTCCCTGTTTGCCCATCTGCTCCAAGAGCCGCGCGGCTTCCATGGCGTCGCGGGCGGCGAAGTTCGACAAGGCGCCCTTGAGCGTGTGAGCGGCCAGCTTCAATTTGCCCGCGTCCGACGCGGCCACCGCGTCGCGAACCTGTCCCAGCAGCTTGGGGTACTCGCCGCGGAACACGTCGACCAATTCCTCTAGCAGCTCCCGGTCGCCCTGCAAGCGATCGAGCGCCGCGGCCCAATCGAGCACATCGACGGCCGACTCCAGTCCGCCGGCCGACGTGCTCGATGGGGTTGCGGGGCGCGGGCCACCGGCGATCACTTGTTCAATCACGGCCAACAGCTCCCGCGCCCGCACGGGCTTCGAGATATAATGGTCCATGCCGGAGGCCAGGCAGCGCTCGCGGTCGCCGATCATGGCGTGGGCGGTCATCGCGACGATCGGCAGGTGCTCGCCGGTGGTCTGCTCCATGCGTCGGATTTCGCTCGTCGCGGTCAGACCATCGACCTCGGGCATCTGCACGTCCATCAACACCACGTCGAAGCCCTTGGTTTGGGCGGCTTCGATCGCCTCTTTGCCGTTGTTGGCCACCGTCACCGTGTGGCCCCATTTCTGAAGCAGGTGGACAGCGAGCTTCTGGTTGACAAGACTGTCCTCGGCCAACAAAACGCGGAGTTGCCGGCTCTCCGTGGCGGTGGGCCACTCGACGACGGGCCGTCCCGGAGCGGCATGCTGGGCCCCGAGCACGGCCATGATCGAGTCGAGCAGCTCCGACTGTTTGATCGGCTTCATCAGGTGGGCGGCAATCCCCAATTGCTGGCAGCGCGCAATATCGCCCGGCCGATCGGCCGAAGTGAGCATCATGATCGTGGCCCCGGCCAGTTCGACGTGCCGGCGGATTTCGTCGGCCAAATCGAAGCCGTCGAGGTCCGGCATGTTGGCGTCGAGCAGCACCAGGGGAAACGGTTGGCCGGCCCGCGCCGCCTCGCGCATTGCCGCCAGCGCCGCGCGACCGCCGTCAGCCGCCTGTGGCCGCATCCGCCAATTCGTGAACATCTCGAGTAGAATGCGGCGGTTCGTGGCGTTGTCGTCGACCACCAGCACCGGCAGATCTTCGAGCACGGCCGCGTCGGCCGGCGGGGCCGGCACCGGCACGGCGCCAGTGGGAGTCAGCCGGGTGGTGAAATGGAACTTGCTGCCGCTGCCGAGCTCGCTTTCGACCCAAATCCGCCCGCCCATCAACTCGACCAGTTTCGACGAAATCGTCAGCCCCAGGCCGGTACCGCCGTACTTGCGCGTGGTCGAACTGTCGGCCTGCTCGAAGGCGCCAAAAATCGTCTCGCGCTTGTCAGGCGCAATGCCGACGCCGGTATCGACGATCGAGAAGTGGAGCACGACCGCCGGGCCGCCCGGCGACTCCAAGCCGACGTCGACGACCACTTCGCCCCGTTCCGTGAACTTGATCGCGTTACCGACCAGGTTGAGGATCACCTGCCGAAGCCGGCCCGGATCGCCGATCAGGGCGTCGGGTACGTCGGGCGCGACGTGGCACGCGAGCTCGAGCTGTTTCTTGTGGGCCCGCAAGGCCAGGGTTTTCATCGTGTCGCCGAGGTGATCGCGCAGGCCGAAGGCGATCAGCTCCAACTCGAGCTTTCCCGCCTCGACCTTGGAAAAGTCCAACACGTCGTTGATGACCGTCAAGAGCGAATCGGCCGATTCCCTGACCAGTTCGAGGTACTCGCGTTGTTCCGGCACGAGCGGGGTGTCGAGCACGAGCTCCGTCATTCCGATGATTCCGTTCATGGGGGTGCGAATCTCGTGGCTCATGTTCGCCAGGAAGGCGCTTTTGGCGCGGTTGGCGGCCTCGGCGGCCTCCTTGGCCTTGAGCAGTTCGGTCTGGGCCCGCTTGCGCTCGATGACGCGCCCCACCTGCTCGCCGACGCTGCGGACCATCATCAGCAGGTTTTCATCGGGGTCCATTTCCTCGTCGGTGAAGAATTCGAGCACGGCCACCGTCTGGCCGGCGATGTGAATCGGAAAACCGAATGCCCCTTTGACACCAAGATCGTCGCAAAGGTCGGCCCGCGGAAAGTTGTCGTCCGTCTGCACGTTGGTCACCCAGGCCGGCTCGCCCGACTGCCAAATCCGGCCGGGCAACCCTTTTCCCTTGTCGAAGCGGGTTTGCTCGGTCACCTGGCGCAGCGCGCTATGCGGGCCTTGGTCGCCCAGGTGCCAAATGGTCGTCGGTTCCAGCACCAGGCCGTCGTCACTGGGCAAATAGGCGTGGCCCACGGGCCAGCCGGTCATCTCGCAGACGATATCGACGCAGCTTTGCAGCGCTTCCTCGAAGCCTTCGGTCTCGGCGGCCATGGTCGTGGCCTTGTACAGCAACCGCGCTTCGAGCGCCTGGCGGGCCAGGATTCTCTCGGCGCGTTTGCGGTCGGTAATGTCGGTCGAAATGCCGCACAAAAGGTGCGGCACCCCGGCGGCGTCGTACAACAGGAACTTGGTGGAAAGGTACGTGTGACGTCCGTCGTCGTGCGGGGCGACTTCCTCGAACTGCAAGGCGGCGCCCGCCGCCAGCACTTGCCGGTCGTTGGCCCGGAAGGCATCGGCCAGCTCGCGGGGAAACAGATCGTTGTCGGTCTTGCCCACGACCTCGGCCCGCGCGCGATGAAACAGCGACTCGAACGAACGGTTCACCAGCACGTAGCGGCCGTCGATCGTCTTGACGTAGATCACGGCGGTGGCATTGTCGAGGATCGATTGCAAGCGCTGCTCGCTCTGGCGCAACGCCTCCTCGGTTTCTTTCTTGGCCGTGACGTCCCAGAACATGCCTTGGACACCGACCTGGCGGCCCTGGCTGTCGTTGACCGGCGACTTGAGCACCTGGACGTAGAGTTTGCCGCCGTCGGGACCACGATGTTCCTCGATGGTCTCGAAAACCTGGGCGGCGGCCAGCACCTGCTGGTCGTCGTGACGGTACTTTTCCGCCAGGGCGGGATCGTAGAAATCGAAGTCGGTCTTGCCGATGATCCGGTCGAACGTGGCGCCCAGGGTCTCGCAAAACAGCCGGTTGGCAAACGTGAACTTGCCTTCGAGGTCCTTGCGGAGCACGTTCATCGGCAAGCTCTCCACCAACGAATGGTAGAGCGCTTCCGAATCGCGCAGGGCCTGCTCCGCCCGCTTCCTTTCGCCGATATCGCGGAGAAAGAAGGTGAACATTGGCAGACCGTTCGTGCGGCTGATGGTCATGGCCATCTCGGCCGGAAAGGTGCCGCCGTCGGCGCGGACGGCGTCGACCTCCATCCGTCGGCCGAGCATCGAACCTTCGGCCGCCGCCACGTGCCGCTCGACCCGTTCGGGTTCTCCTCCCGTTCCGGAGGTGGGAAACAGGATTTCGTCGGGCTTGGCGCCCAGCACATCGGCCCGCGCGTATCCGAAGGTCTTTTCGGCGGCCTGGTTGAACTCGGTGATCAGCCCTTCGTGGTTGACGGCGATGATCGGATCGAGCGACGAATCGAGGATCGCATTCTTGAGCGACTCGGCTTCTTCGGCGCGGCGTTGGTCGGCCTGCTCGCGGTGGACCAAGGCCAGGCAAACCGACTTCGCCTTGACGGGGTGCTTGACCAGGAACGAGGTGAGCCGCACGTCGAACAGCGCGCCGGTAACGAAGTGACGCATTTGCACGTCGCCCTGCCAGCGGCCGCTTTCGCGGAGCGCGGGGAACACCGTCTCGCGCAACAGTGCCCGCGTTTCCTCGGGATAATAGTCGCCCAGGCCCGTTTTCGCGGTGTCGGTGTCGGCCGGCATTCCCAACCGAGCACGGCCGGCGGAATTCACGTAGAACGGTTCGGCCCGTAACGTCGCCAGGCAGACGACGTCGTCCGACTGATCGTACACGTTGCGGACCAGATCCAGGATTTCACTCACACCGGAGCTCCCGCGCCATTGGGCCAGCAGCGACCTGGTTCGGGCGTCAGGACCTGCACTTGCCATGATGGCAGAAAGCTCGCCGCTTTGCCAGCATCCCGGCACGTCGCTCCGGCGTGGGAACGAGGTCCCTACGCGTCCTAACGCACCTCCAGCATCCGCTCCAGGGCCACCAGCGACCAGCGCGCCGTCTCGTCATCCACGCGGATCACGTTCACGGGCGTGCCGGCGGCGAGGTTCTCCAGGCCCCAGCAAAGGTGCGCCAGATCGATGCGGTACATCGTCGCGCACATGCAGACCACGGGTGAGAGAAAATGGATCTCCTGCTCAGGGTGCTCCTGCTTCAGCCGCTGGACCAGGTGCAGCTCGGTGCCGATCGCCCATGCGGTGCCGGCCGGCGCCGCCTCGACCTCGCGGATGATCTTGCCGGTCGAGCCATGGAGATCGGCCTTGGCCACCACTTCGCGCGTACACTCGGGGTGGACCAGGATCTTGATCTTCGGAATTTTCGCCCGGAACTGGTCGACATGTTCCGGCCGGAACATCGCATGGACGCTGCAATGCCCTTGCCAGAGCAAGACCTTGCTCGCTCGAAGCGCCTCCGCCGAGTTGCCGCCGAGCTCGTCGGCACGCGGGTCCCAGACGGGCATCTGCTCCAGCGGAATCCCCATCACGTAGGCCGTGTTGCGGCCCAGGTGCTGGTCTGGAAAAAAGAGCACGCGTCGGGTCCGCTGAAACGCCCAGCGCAGCACCGCCGCGGCGTTGCTCGACGTGCAGACGATCCCTCCGTGCCGGCCGCAAAACGACTTCAGGCCGGCGGCCGAGTTGATGTACGTCACCGGAGTGATTTCGGACGTGTCGAGCACCTCGCCCAGCTCATCCCAGCAGGCCTCGACCTGTTCAATGGCGGCCATGTCGGCCATCGAGCAACCGGCGGCCATATCGGGAAGAACCACGGTCACCCGTTCGCCGCCGCGCTGCGACAGCTTTTCCGGGCGGTTCGCCAGGATGTCCGCCGTTTCGGCCATGAAATGAACACCGCAAAAGGCGATGGCGCGACAGTCGCCGCTGGACGCGGCCATTTGACTCAATTGGTAGCTGTCGCCCCGCAGATCGGCCAGCGCGATCACCTCGTCCTGCTGGTAGTGGTGCCCCAGCACCAAGAGCATCGACCCCATTTCCGCGCGCACGGCCTGAATGCGTGAATGCAGCGTCTCGTTGTCGAGTGACTTGTACGGCGCGAGCTCGAAGGCCGGCGACGAGAGTGGCTGGACAACGGTGCTCATGGCAGGTAAACGGGCTGATGTCGCGGAACGCTCGTAGCGTGGGCTTTCGCCCGCCGCGGTTGTGGCGGGGGCTTGTACAAGTATACCCTGTGCGCAAGGCGGGAACAGTGGGTAGGTATGCCCGATCGGCCACCGTTTTGCTTGTTTAACGGAGGCAATTCCCAGCGTTGGACTTCCCCGTAGTCGGGGCACTAAAAGACCGGGGCTCGTCAGGCTGGTCGCCAAAGGCCACCGGCGATCTCCGCCACGGAGCGTCGTCCCGCGCGTGTCTGCCGGTTTTCTGAGCACGCTTCGGCAACACTCACATACCGCGGCCCCGCGCGGGCAAAGACTTTTGTTGACGGCCCCAGTGCTTCAAATCCAGCAGCCCCAATCAACGCCGCGCGCCCGCGCCATGATGAAAGTGGACTTTGAACTCTTTGATTTCCCCTAATTCTCCGAGTCGGGGCGAATCAGCTCAAAATAACGGCGGATCGTCTGGCGATGGCCCAAGGGAATTGGCTCACTGTCGAGCACCGATTCCGAAAGGCTGCGGTACTTCTGGTACACGTCGCGATAACCGCGGCCCGCTTGCTGACGTCCCTCGGGCGAATGCGAGGTCTCGACCTCCGAGGCGCCTTCGTCTGCCATCGCACCGCTGATCTGCTCCAGGTTTTTCTTCGAGAGTAAACTTGTCTGATCGCCGCGAACGTTGCCGCTGGTGGCCATGCCAAAACTGTTTGAGGGACTGGTCGATTTCTGGGGCTTCTTCCCTTTGACGAGGGAATTCTTCTCGCAGTTGCACTTGCACTCGCAAAGCCGGTCCAGCTCGCACGTCAATAGATCGTTGATCTTCTTGCGCCGCTGATGGTTGCGCACCTCCTTGGCAAGTCGAACGGCACCGCTCTTGAACTTGCCCTTGGCCCCCTTAACTCCTTCGGCCATTTCAGAGCTGGCGTCGCTCAGACTGCCCAGACCGACCTCGCCCATCTCTTGCGCGCTCTTCTTCAGCTTCTCTTCGACGGCCTTGGCTTCCTTGCGATCCAATTCCGGCTCGTCAATCTTTTCGAGCTCCTCGGCCGCCTTATCGAACTTTCCCTCGACCAATGATTGACCAGCGGGGCTCAGCGCCTGTGAAATGCTCATTCCTGCACCCAGAGACTCGAGCTGAGCGTCAACCAACTCCACGTTGTATTGAGCCTGCTGGGCCTGGATGGCCGATTGCATCTCCGATAGCTTGGCCAGGGCCTCCCGCAGGTCGACGCCCGGCACCTTCATGTCCGCGACCTTCTCACGGAGCATCTCGACAAGTTTTTCGAGTTCCTTGTTTTCGTCGCGTTTTGCCAATTCGTCGAATTCATTCAAATCTTCTTCGATCTGCGCGGCTTCGGCCAGGATTTCGGGTAGTGGCGAGGAAGGGCTGGCCTCGACCGCTCGCGGCCCCATGGGCCAGACGAGGGCCGTGACCGCCACTGCGAGCGCGGCCGCCGCGTACGCCAGCGACTTCGGCGGTCGCAACGGCACGACGCGTCTTGGCTCGACGCGCGTCAGGTGCTCGATGGCGTCGCGGAGTTGCAACTCGTGCAGGGGTGTGGCCGCCGGCTTTTCGAGGAACTCCAGTGCCGTGACAGCGCGGTCTTTCAGGTCGTAGCAGGCGTCGACGGCCACGGCCGCAGAGTGCCAACTGCGCCGCCACGCAAGCCCAATGAATATTCCCAACATTGGGCCGGCGGTCAGCAGGCAGGGCGCCATCCAGCCCGCGACCG
>DATLQY010000333.1:0-9528 GCA_035534975.1 Pirellulales bacterium | reverse complement strand
TCCAGCGATTTGAAAATGTCTCATTGATGGCCGCGTGAAGTATATCCAGCTGCCGGGGGGGGACGGCGTCGATTTGGGTGAGCGTGTTTGCCAAGTCGAACCCCTTACGAGTCACCGGCCATATCGGAGCGTTGCTCACTTCGGTCACATCGACCGACGCTGCGGCGCGCGGTAACGAACACGGGCGTTTGGCGATACCAAGCCACCGCGTCGCCACTTCGGCGACGGGGCAGCCTGGGCCACGGAGCTTCGTCCCCGATCAGCAGCCGGCCATCGCCAATTCGGCGGCCTCGTCGATCGGCTCGCCGGGGAACTCCTCCCAGGTCCGTCGAAGGTTGGGCCGGATCTACGCGACGCGGCCGGCACTGATGCCGTGCAGCTTGGCGATACTGCGACGGTCGCGCCGGCGGCCAACGTCATGGCTTCAAGAGGCCACGGGCTTGCCTCCGACGCAATACGTGGGTGCCCCGGAGTCACGATGGTCTCGTGGCGTTTCAACTCCCAGCACCGCGGATCGCGTAACCTGATGCCATCCACTCCCGCCCCCATGAACACCCCCCTATTTCCTCATGTCGATGGGCCGCACAGCAACGGCGCGGTATCCTAAAGATCATGCCGAATCCACATTCATCAGCGTTCCCTCGGGTGCTTCGAGCACTGGCGGCAGTTTTGATCGTCAAGGTGACGCTGGGCGTGCTGCTAGTGGAATATCGCGATTACTTCCCTCCGAATTTTGAGTCGGATTTTTTGCGAGGACGGAAGCCATATTTCTGGGGGCCATATCACTGGGCTTTCTTCACACATCTCATATCGGGTCCATCCTCGCTCATGCTCGGCGCAATCCTGGCCAACGACCGGTTCCGCAAGAGCGTTCCGATCTGGCACCGGCGGCTCGGACGAGTTCATGTGGCTTGCGTCTTGCTGCTCTTAGCGCCCAGCGGTCTGTGGATGGCCTGCTACGCGGCAACCGGTGCCGTCGCGGCGTTGGGCCTTGGCTCGCTCGCGATCGCTACCGCGACGTGCGTTGTGCTGGGGTGGAGAGCCGCGGTCGCGAGGAGATTTGCAGACCACCGCCGTTGGATGTGGCGCACCCTCATCCTGTTGTGCTCGGCAGTCGTCATTCGAATGATCGGTGGATTGGCAACCATCGCGCAATTCGATGCTACCTGGCTTTATCCTGTTTCGACCTGGGTGAGTTGGCTTGTGCCGTTGGTGGTTTTCGAGTCAATCCAGTTTCTTGAATTACGCGGCCAGCCCCGCGATCGTGTCGCGACATGAAGCTAGTTCGCGCCGGCGATCACGTCGTCGTTTCCAGCAATGGAAATGAGCGCCCGTAGCTTATCCTTCTTCGAATTGGCGCCCACTAGGAAAACTGAGCCGCTCACGGTCACCGCGTGAGCACCACTGGGATGCGGCGGTTTGGTAACCGCACCCAGATTCACGATCTCCGATTCAGCGGCATCGGTGGGGGACATCCAGTGAACGGCCCGCTTGGCGGCGACTTCTATGACCATCAGCGTCAAATTGCGATCGTCGGTAATCTCAAGGAGCTCTCTGGGCCGGTCTGGTCGAAAGCAGCCACTAGGTGCAACGACGGCGAGATAGGTGGTATGCGTCGCCGGACAAACGACCGAAGGACACCGATAGGTTGGGATCGACGCCTCGAACGCGGTCTTGTTTGCCGGATCATCCCAGGGTTTGGAAAGATCAATCTTCTTGTACAACTCGTACTGTTCCACGTACGGCAGAATCAAAGTTCGCCAACTATGCAGCGGTTTTCCATTCGCATCGACCGTGTAAGCAGGTGGCAGCGCATGGTGGGCCTCTTCATACTCCAGCAACGCCAATCCAATTTGCTGAGGTTGTTGCCACACTGGCTTCGCCGCGCAGGTTCCCTTGCGCTGCGCGTGGCGGGCAACAATAACGCGACCAACAGCGCGACGACGCAGGCACCGGCAATACACCCGAATAGTATCCGGCCAATCTTCTGCCCCGGCGATTGGCCTGTGGTCTTGGGACTCTTGTAGGGATTAACTCTCATTGGCAAAACCCAGGTCGCAAAGCCAGATGGGCCGCATTGACCGCCGCCGCATTGATTGTAATCGTCGGGGAGCATCAATTCGAGTGGGAGGGGGCCGGGAAAGGAGATGCACCATCGACCGGCGAGTTAGGCAAAGCGGGCACGATTCGGCCGCGGGCGGCCGAGGGCTGGCCATCGTTCTGCGCTTACAACTGGAGATATTTACGCGAACCCACGGTTTCACCTTGGGCTATCGAGTTTGGCCCCCTGGGCCGTCGTCCGACCTCGCTCTGGGCTCACCCAACGCAGGCCATAGCCACTACACGGCGCGTTGGGCGCCGGATCCCCGCCTCTTGATCTGCCCCGGTCGTGACTTTTCGCGATCCGTCGTCGCGGGGCGCTCGGCCGGCGCGTAACGTAGCCGCAACGCGGCGTCATTCGATAGCCCACGGGCGCCAGCCGTGGGAGAACGGAATCACCCCCGGTCGTAGCACCAACCAGGGCGAAACCCGCCCGCCCTCCGCCCTCCGCCTTCCGACTCTCAACCGAAGGCTGACGCCGCCCTTCAACAGCGCGTTAAAAATTTAACGAATTGGGCCTTGCATTCTCGCCACCAAGCGTTAAAATATTAACCATAGGTGCCGCCGCTCGTGCCGGCCGCCGCAACGGAACCCTGTCACCTCGGGAGTTGATCATGCCTGCACCGTCCGAACTCAGCCGACGCGAACGACAGATCATGGACGCCGTCTTTGCGCTTGGCGAGGCGACCGTGAACAAGGTCGTCGAAACCATTCCCTCGCCGCCGACGGCGATGGCGGTCCGAAGAATGATGCACATCCTGGAGGAAAAGGGACATCTGCGGCGACGGCCCAGCGGCCGGGAGGTGATCTACGTTCCTCGCCAGACCAAAGGCAAGGCCGGACGCCGCGCCTTCGAGCGAGTGCTGGAGACGTTTTTTGGCGGCTCTCTCGAAGAAGCACTCGCCGCGCATTTGCACTCCCGAAACGACCGGGTGTCGGCCGACGAGCGTGAGCGGCTGATCGCACTGATCGAACAGGCCGCATTGACCGAACAGGCCGCGTTGACCAAACAGGCCGCGTTGACCAAACAGGCACACGAGGAGGGCCGCTGAGATGAATCACACGTTTTTCACCGTTGCCGGCCTGTTCAGCACTGCGGGTCCACTGCTGGTCGAGTCGGCCGTCAAAGGCACGGCGCTCTTGGTGTTGGCGGCGATCGCGGCCACGATCCTAAGGCGTGACTCGGCGGCGACCCGACATCTTGTATGGCTGCTGGCAATGGTCGCAATGCTTGTGGTGCCGGCGTTGTCGGCGATGTTGCCTGAATGGCAAGTTTTGCCGGTGTGGGTCGGATTCTCATTGAAAGGGGTAATCGAAGATGGAGGCCCGCCGTCGAACCTCCGATCCGCGGATGACGCCATAGGACTGCCGCGGATGGATCAGCTCCCACCAGTCGATCGGCCAAGCGCCAAGGCGTACCAAGGCGGCCCCGACCAGGCTGTCACCGAGCTGCCTGTGACTGACTGGGCGGCCACCGACCTGGCGGATTCACGGCCCGCGCTCGTGGCCCCGGAGATCATTGCCGAGCCGGCAGTTTCGAGCTGGAACTGGAGCAATGTCCCGCCTCTTGCTTGGGCGATCGGTTGTTGCCTGCTCATGGCGCGGCTGTTGGCTGCGCGATGGGTGCTCTGGCGGTTGCAATCGGAAACAGAGCTCCGGTCGGAAACCATCGTAACCGCCCTGGAAGCCGTTTGCCGGCAGCTCGGGGTCGTTCGCCCCGTCACCCTGTTGATTCACCCGGACAAGACGATTCCCGTCGTTTGGGGCATTCTTCGATTGCATCTGCTGCTTCCCGGCACGGCGCGGCATTGGAGCGGCGAGCAACTGCGATCGGTCCTGTTGCACGAGCTGGCGCACATCAAGCGTCGCGACACGATGGCTCAACTTCTGACGCAGATCGCGTGTGCGCTGTACTGGTTCAATCCGCTGGTGTGGTTCGCTGCCTGGCGTCTGGGCGTGGAACGTGAACGAGCGTGCGACGATCTGGTTCTGGCCGGCGGCGTGCGGCCCTCCGCCTACGCGGGACACCTGCTCGAGGTCGTCACCCAGCTTTCGCCCGCCCGCTTGACGCAGTCGTGCGGGCTTGCGATGGCCCGCAAGTCGTCGCTCGAAGGCCGCCTCGCGGCCGTGCTCAGCGGCAGCCGAAACCGCCGCGGCGTGTCATCGACGATCGGCGCCATCGCGATCGTACTCGGCGCCGGCATCGCGATCCCTGTGTCCATGTTGCGCGCCGCCGGAGATGAGCCGGCAGCCGCTGCCGATGAGCCGGCCGCCGACGATGAAGGTGATCCCGAGGCCGAAAAGGACCCCAAGGCCCAAGATGAGCCCACAGCCGACGATGATCGAGAAGCCGCCGCCGCAAACGAGATGAAACCAAAGCACGCAGAGGCGCAAACGCTGTTCGCGCAATGGCGGGCGAATGCGCGCACCGACGGAAAGATCCCCGGCGCGCTGATTGGGAGGCTCGGCGAGAAGGTGAAGTACTTCATTTCGCTCAACAAGGACGAACCACAGGGGCGCGACCTGGCGGTGAAGTTCGAGCAACTGCTGCCCCGCTTCGACGCGGCGCGCGACTGGACGCAGGCCGAGGCCGTCGCACTGCTCGATGAGGTTTCCGCCATCCACAGCATCCCGCTGACGATCACGTTGGAAGCCGCCTACGAAACGATCTTGCTCGGCGGCGAGCCACTGCCGGCCGAACTGGCCGACGCCGCGTGGTGCCAGCCCGCGGCGAACGGCCTGCGCGTGGCGTGGCTCTTGGAGCCGCGCGCGAAGGAGTACCGACTCGGCACGGAGCTCAAGTCGCGCATCTTGCTGCACAACTCGGGCCAGGAGACGGCGATCTTCAGCGTGCCGTCGTGGCAACAATCGAGCGAACATGCCGCGCACGATGCGACGGGCGCGGCGATCAACGTTTCTTCGACGTATTGGACGACGATGGCGCGTATGATCAACTACCGGCTCGCGCCCGGCGAATACTGCGAAACGCCGGCTCCCGGAATCGGAGTTGGCGCCAAGTCCGACGCGGAGGATTGGGCCAATGTGCGCGCCGGCGCATGGATCGAAGCGAACGAGGGCGACGAAGTGCGTTTTTCGCCCGCCGCCGTCGAGGTGCGTTACTCGGCGTCCAAGATGGGCGTCAGGATGATGGACGGACGTCCTTTGACCCGAGAAGCCAAGGACGCCGCGGACCTTTGGGGACAGATCATCGCCGAACGCCTCGAACGCGAGTTGCCGTTGCCCGCCGCGGCGGCCGAACGCGCGCAGATCATCCGCCGCGTGACGCTCGATCTGTTCGGCGAGCCGCCAACGCCTGAGGAAACGGCCGCGTTCATCGCCGACGACGCGCCCACCGCGACGGCCGCGCTGGAGAAACGCCTGCTGCAAAGGCCGGGAGTCGCACCGTTTACGGGCACGCTGACGCCAGGCGAAATTGACTTCCGCGTGCTCGCCGCCGACCCCGACGCGGCGAAAAGGCCGCGCGTCGCGACCGACGCCGGCTACTATGTGCTCGGCGACTACCAACGCTTGCAGATCGAGCGCACGCGCGACGGCAAGCGCCGCACGAACAAGGCAACCATCCTATTCTTCTCGTCCGATCAGGGAACCGACCCACCGGGCAAGCCCTACGAAATCGCGCTTCCTGACGGCCGGCTCACGTATGCCATTGGTTGGGATCGCGGAGCGGGCATGCTGTGGATCATGCAGAAAGGGCAGGTGCGAAACGTCGACTTCACGAATCCCGCGGAAGTCAAGGAAACAGGCCTCGAAGAACCCACGTACCGGGACCAAGTGCCGAAGCCCATCTTCGACGCGATGCGTGCCGCGCTCGGCCGGCAACTGGGGCCACAGAAACCGAAAAACGCCGCGAAGCGCCAGTCCGGCGCGAAACTCCAGCCCGGCGCGAAACTCCAGCCCGGCACTGAGGAGAAACTGGAATGGGGCGATACGGTCAATGGCCTGCGGATGGCTCTGGCCTGGCCGCCGACGCTTGGCGAACCGGCGGCGGGAGACGTGCCCGATTTCTTTCTGGCGGTGCAGAATGTTTCGGCGGCCCCTGTCCGGCTTTGCACCACGGCCGAGGCGCCGAATCAGCGACGTTTGACCTTCTCGACCAACGGTGTCCCTCAGGGAAGGACCGTCAGCTCGGAACCCAACGGAGTCGATGTCACACTCGAGCCGCGCGAGGTCGTGTTCCTGCGTCTGTTCGTGGAGAGCGCCAAAGATGACACGCCAAGAGCCACGCATGGGTCGATGATGGCAGCGGCCGTGCGCCAGAGTCCTGGGATGACGCTGTTTGCGGACTTCGAGATCGCCAAGGCTCCCGAAGGGGCATGGTCCGGCAAGCTCGTCACCCCTGAAACGCGCGCGGGGGTTGGCGCGGCGGCCCCCAAGAACCGCAAGGCGCAGGAGCTTTTCAAAGTCTGGCTGGCCAATGCGCGGGTGAATGGAAAGGTCCCCGGCGGCTGCATTGCCCGGCTCGGCGACAAGGTCAGGGAGTTCGTCCGAGCCAACACAGGTGACGAATCAGGCGAGCCGCATGCGAAGAAGATGGAGCCGCTCGTGCCGCGTCTCGACGGCGCGCGCGACTGGCAGCCCGCCGAGGCCTCGGCATTGCTCGCTGACGTCGCGGCCGTCTCGGACGTGCCCCTTAGCGTGATGCTCGAGGAAATCGCGGGCATGACGATTCTATACAGCCCGCCGCTGACCAAGGAGCTCGAAAGCGCACCGTGGGGCAAGGCCCTGCCGAATGGTTTGCGCGTGGCCTGTCTGCTCGAGCCGCGTGCGGCGGCGCATCGGCTGGGCACACCGTTGAAGATGCGAATCCTTGTCCACAATGCGGGCAAGGAAGCCATCGTGTTCCGCGCGCGGACGTGGCACCACATCGAGCCCACGGCCCGCGATGCGAAGGGGGCGGAGATCGAAATGGAGTCGAACACGCGGTACACGCGACCGCCGCTTGTGGTGTACCGTCTCATGCCCGGCGGGTTTTTCGAACTGTCCAGCCCGGGCATCGGTATCGGCAAGCGTGGCTTCCATGATTTTAAGAATGGCGACGTCGCCTCATGGATCGACGCGAAGGTCGGCGACGAAGTGACGCTCACTCCAGGCCCTGTGCCGCTGGGAGATTGGAATGAAGTCGCCGATGTCAATTCGCAGCCGCGCTGGTGGCTCGATTTCCTCACCGCCCGGTTGAACCTTGCCGCGCCACTCTCGGCCGATGCCGCCGAGCGCGCGGAACTGCTCCGGCGGACGGTGAGCGACGTCTTTTATTCGGATGTCACCACCGAGGAAATCGCCGCTTTCGTCGGCGATGGGGAGCCCGACGCTCTCGAGTCACTGGCAAAGCGTCTCGCGGACCGCTTCAACCTCAAATCCTTCAGCGGCTCGCTCCAATCGGGCGCGACGAAATTCCGCGTCACCGCGGAGGATCCCCGCGCTGCGAGGCCCACGGGAAAGCCCGCGGCGCAAGCCGCCCCTGGCAAGAAGCCGAAGTAAAGTAACGTCAGCCACAGCAGCTTTCCCGCGGCGCGTTGCCACGCCGCCGCGCGCGTCGGCGTGTCGGACCGATGGGCGCAACCCGGCCGCCGTCCCACGGATGGTCTTGCGCCACCGGCGCGAGGAACAAACGTGGAAGGGGCGTTGGCCGGTCCGCCATTCAGGTCGCACCCTGTTGGGGCTTACAACCGTGTTACCGACCGGATCGTTTTCGTTCCGCCGACTTTGGGTGGCGCAGGCCCGCGCAAACCCGTTGACGGAGTCACTTACGATCGCCAGAATCGTGGCAGTCTGGGTTTCGTGGTCATCTGGTTTTCATATAGGACAGTAATCCGCCGTGGACCTGAACAGCGCCCTTGAACTTCAGAAAGTCGCCGAATACCGGCGGGCGCGCATGATGGCTCGGGCGGCGGGTACTGCCGGGCTTTTCTTCGGGGGGCTCGCCGTGTTTGTGGGCGCGAAAGCGCTCGGCCAGAATATTGTGAATCTGGTCTTGATCATGATCGGCCTGCTGCTGGTGGCCGATGGAATCTGGAATTTCGCCCGTCCCAGCGCGGAGGGCGTCATCGTCGACGGTTTCGCGTTCGTCGTGATCGGGCTGTGGAACATTTTCATTACCTGCTTCAACATCGCGATTGCCGTCCCAGGGGCCCAGCCGGACGTGAAATGGGGCGTCATGGGGGTCGGCAAATTGCCATCGGCATCTACCGCTTCGTCGGCTATCGGCGTTTCGCCGAAGCCTTCCGCGTCAAGCCCGACGCGAACGACTTGGCGCAGTTGGACGAGCTCGTCAAGAAGATACAGAAAGCGAAGCCCAAAGATGCCGAGGGTCTGGTCTTATTCCAGGTCGAGACCTTTTATGGGCGGAGACCATGGAAGGGCCAGCTCACCGACAATGGCGTATTGTTCGTCTCTGTCATGATGCCTGACGTCATTGTGGCGCGCAAGGAAGAGGTCCAAATTGAAGTCAAAGGCAAGGTCGCCCTGGGAAAGACCCGCAAAGCCACGATTCGCATCCGGGAGCATACCTTGAAAGTATTCATTCCTCCGGACTCGTTGGCGGCGATCGAGGCATGGAAGTCTCGGCCGGTGCTCGCGGGTTAGGATGATGCCAAGTGCGACGGCTTCTGTTGGGAACGCCCTCCGTGGCGTTCTGCGTCGTGTTCGCCGCAACGTTTTAGGAGCGATCAGTATGAGACCAGAAGTGCCCACGGTTTTTGACCTGAGCGCATCGGAGAAGCTGCAACTTGTTGAAGATCTCTGGGATGATCTTGCGGCGACTCCCGGGGCGGTGCCGGTCCACGATTGGCAGAAGGAGGATCTCGCGCGACGGAAGGCGAACCTGCTTAAGAATCCGAGCTCTGGGCTAACCTGGGAGGAGGTCCAACGGAAGGTTCGCCACCGCTAGGGCTATGTCCTCTACCAGGGAGCGACCTCGTTGGCCGGCACATCGTGTTCTACGTTACAATGTGGTTACGTTGGCCACCGAGTGAATCGGTTAGAATGCCGTAGACGCCGGCACTCCAGTCAGGAGCTCAATGATGAGATCATCGTATTTGGCGGCCACGGCCTCCATCGTGGTTTTAATCGCGTTGCAAAATCTGGCTTCGGCCGACCCGCTCGATCCGGCTGACATCTCGCCATCCGATTCCACACCTTCGGTCGACTCGAAGAAGTCTGGCGAATCGGATACCGCCTCGTTTCCTTTTGATCGCGAGATCCTCAAGGCTACCGCCGAATATAAATCGTGGGGCCGTGTCGACGACGAATTTCGATGGGCCCCGACGGCGTGTCGCTTGCTGAAGCCGGGCCGCGTGTACGCAAGCGCCAGCGACGAGGAACGGACGCACGGTAAAAAGCTTTACTCGCTCTTTGCCCGCGAGCGCGATGGCTACGTCGCGCATACCGAGGGCCAGACCGTCGACATTG